>JANOQB010000678.1:0-3938 GCA_031422215.1 Cytophagales bacterium
CACCACCATTGGAACACAATCAATCCCCAGATGCGGGCGTGCACATCCTGTGGGTTGGATGAAAACAGTTGTTGTTTTAGTTTTTCTATTTCGTGATAATTAAAAATCCCTTGCTCCCGGATGTTTTTTTCTGAAAGCAGGTCGTCCACAATCAAAGACTTCATTTCTTTTCGGAACCATTTCAGCAAGGGCACTTCAAATCCCTTCTTGGGCCGGTTGTATAATTTTGTGGGCAGTATGTCGCGAAAGGCATCTTGCAAAATCCTCTTGCGGATGGAGTTGGTTATCTTATAGTCATCAGGAAGGCTGAACAAAAAATCTACAACCTGAAAATCCAAAAAGGGTACGCGCACTTCCAAGCTGTTAGCCATGCTCATCAAATCCACTTTTGTTAGCATGTCGTTGGCAAGCACCAGGTGCATATCGGTGAGCAGAATGTCGTTGATGGTTTCTCTTTCAGGAATGGATTGAAGCAGATTTTTTTTTCTGCTTTCATACTGCTGCTGTTGAAATTTTGCTTTTGAGTTTTCTGATAGCAAAGCGTGTGCTTCCGTTTCTTTCGCAAAGCCTGCCCATTGCCAATAGCGCTCTTGGCTGTTCAATTTCATACCATCGGCAAAGCGTTTTAGTTGGCGGAATTTATTTCCCAAGGCATTGTTCCTGGATTGTGGCATTGCATTCCACACAGGTGCCAAGGCTGATACTAAATTTTCCTTCCAGCCACGGTGTATCATGCGGTGGAAGGCCGCGTGTTTGTTGTATCCGGCCAGCATTTCATCGGCACCATCGCCCGAAAGGGCCACAGTTGCATGCTTGCGTGTTTCTTTACTTAAAATAAAAACATTGATGGCCGAGGAATCCGCAAAGGGTTCATCGATGTAGTCGAGCACAGAGTTTACGTGAGCGAAGAGGTCATCGTTGGTAAGTGAAAATACGGTGTGGTTTGTTTTGAAATGCTGTGCCACCAAGTTGGCATAATCGGTTTCATCAAAAAACTTTTCATCACGAAAGCCAATGGAGAACGTGTGCAGGTCGGGTTTGTGTTTGCTGGCCAATGCAACGATCACAGAACTGTCTATGCCGCCACTGAGAAATGCACCGAGGGGAACATCGGCCACGAGCCTGCGCTGCACGGATTTTTCCAAAAGTGTTTTTAATTTTTCTTTTGCTTCCGCATAGGCCGGTGCGGTTGCCGGGGCAGGGTAGGGGATTTTGTAATAACAATGGGTCTCAAATTTCTTTCTGCTTACTGTAACGCAATGACCGGGCAGCAATTTTTTTACGTGTGTGAAAATGGTATCCGGTGCCGGTATATAATTCAATTGCAGGAATGTA
This sequence comes from Cytophagales bacterium, assembly GCA_031422215.1. Taxonomy (GTDB): domain Bacteria; phylum Bacteroidota; class Bacteroidia; order Cytophagales; family Cyclobacteriaceae; genus ELB16-189. The sequence goes on from JANOQB010000678.1 coordinate 1,336, forward strand.
AACAGCGAAGTGTAGTCCAACTCTTTGTTAATGCCGTATTCGATGATGGCTTTCATCTCGGAAGCGAACAGGAATTTATCTTCGTCAAAAACATAGAGCAAGGGCTTGATGCCGAAGCGGTCGCGCGCCACAAAAAATGTTTGCTCCTGCTTGTCGTAAATGCAAAAGGCAAAAAAGCCATTCAGTTTTGGAAGGCATGCAGCACCATATTGAATGAACATGTTGAGCAGGACTTCGGTATCGGATTGTGAAATGAATTTAGTGCCCGCTGATTCCAATTCTTTTCTAAGCTCACGATAGTTGAAAATCTCTCCGTTGAAGATGATGCAATACCGTTTGGATACATCCCACATGGGCTGATGGGCAATGCTGCTGGTGTCGATGATTGAAAGCCTTCGGTGGCCCAGCGCAACAAACTCATCTAAGTAAATGTCCTGAAAATCTGGGCCACGTTTTTTCAATGACATAGTGGCCGCTGTTACGTGCACCATGTGGAATTTCCCTATGAGATTAAAAGCAAATACACCGGTGATGCCGCACATTTATGGAAAATATTTTGTAGGGTAGCGATCCTGAATTGCAACCGGACTTCTTATAAACTGATACGCACTTAGTGCTTTCTTTGTGCCTTAGTGTCTTCGTGGCAAAGTGAGGTGTGTGAAAATTGAGCCACAAAGGCACCAAGCCACAAAGTTTCACTAAGAAAATACATTGAAATTAGATTTATGCGTAACATCAGTTATAAAGGCTTGATCATAATATTGCGAAACCAAGCTTCGCTGCCATGGTCTTGCAACACAAGGTGGCCTGTGCTGGCAGCACCATATCCGGTGGCTTCATTCCACTTGCTTGCTTTTTTCAAAGCGATCCATTCGGGTGAATTCAATTCATACTCAACAACCTTGTCACCGTTCAGCCAATGCTCTACATGGTTTTTGTTCACTATTAGTTTTGAAGTGTTCCACTCTCCAGCAGGTTTTGTTTTTGTTTTGCCGGCAGCATGCATTCCGTAATTTGATCCCGTAAGGTGATCGGGTGTTTCGTTGGGAAAAGCGGTGTCGTCCATCAATTGAAATTCGGGCCCAGAATAATAAGGCTGTTCAAATTCTTCGGTTACCCGAAACATAATCCCCGAATTTCCCTCGGCACCAATTTTCCAATCGAACACCAACTCAAAGTTTTCATATTCGCTTGTTGTCATGATGTCGGCACGTTTGTCGCCAACACCCGTTACCGTTTCATCAAGTGCTTTGCAATGCAGTGTTCCGTCAACTGCTTCCCAAGTGTTATTTTCGCGGGCTTTAAATATTTGCCAGCCAGTGGTGGTTTGGCCATCAAACAGCAACTGCCAGCCCTCGGCTTTTTGTTGTTCGGTAAGTTGTGTAGCAGATGAGGTATCCGGATTTGTGGTTGCTTCATCTTGTTTTTTTGGAGAGCATTGTAATAGCACGCCCAACAGGGCCAGAAAGCAAATTTTTTTCATGGTAAAGTTTTAAAGGTTTGGTTACTTACCGTAAGATTTATGAGATTAAGCAAAAATATAAAAATCATGCGACTAAAATCCTCATTTATTTTCGCGTTCTTCTTACTGGGAACGCTGACCTATGGACAGGTACATCTGGGCGCTACTACCGCCTACAACGCTACCTTTGTGCTTGATAAAGGGTTAAACGAAGACCCTCGGTACAATTCCACGTACACCTACCAACTGGCCCCTATTGGTTTCAGTTTTGGTGTGGACATTGGAAAAAAATTTGGTCTTAGTTTGGAGTCAATACTTTCCAATCAAGGCCAGGTTTATCAAATGATTGATGTGGCCAAGAAGGTATCGGGTGAGCGAAGGATTGATCTCCAATATATCAACCTGCCGATGATGATGAAGTTTATGGGAAGTGGCGATGGGGGAGTGCGTGGCAATTTTAATTTTGGCCCACAGTTGTCCATACTCACCAAAGCAGTAGAAAGTGTACAGGCCAATGCCGGTACTTTTCAAATTCCGCAGGGAGTGAACTTTGTTGATATCAAAAAAGAATTTCCTTCGGCCACCATGGGCACCGATGGAAATACTTATACCATCCCTGCCAATCTTCCTTCCAAAGATTTGCTGAGCAAGCAAGCGAATGATTTTAAGAATGCTGAGTTTCAATTGGCTGCCGCTTTTGGTTTGGACATTGACTTGTCGAGACATTTGTTTCTCAGCATGCAGGTAAGGGCCAATTACAGTTTGGTGGATATGAGGAACAACGATGTGATCAATTCCATCAAAGCCGGAAACTTTGGTGATGTGTTTGGCGGCAGGGCTAATTTATTGGTGGGGGCACAGATGGGGCTGCATTATTATTTTGGAACATTGAGGTCGTTTAGGTAGCCGATTCCTACTTTGTCAGGTTATACCACGACTCAATACGAATCAGTCCAATCTAATTTTTTCCAATAGAATGATCACCTTGTTCATAATAAATCCGCCCTGTAGAGGCCGCAACCCCACAAAACATGGGGGTATTACCTGCAAATAGAAATCTAAATCTCACTCACGAATTTTTATTTTGAAACTTTAGTGTGCTGGCCCGACAAAATGGCGGGGGTGCGGAAGGAATTTGGGG
>JANOQB010000679.1:0-1885 GCA_031422215.1 Cytophagales bacterium
AGACACAAAAGGCCCATGCAAGGATTGAGCATGCAGCCGATAGCACTTCAGAAGTGTAGTTAGAATTTTAGGATGATAGATTGCCTACATATTTATTAAATTTTTGAATTGCCCGAACTGAAATAAAAATCTCCACACCTCACCAGATGACCAACAGCTTCACTTGCATTGATGCCCACACGTGTGGCAACCCAGTCCGCCTCGTGTCCGGGGGTGGTCCGCACCTTGACGGAAAAAACATGAGCGAAAAGCGCCAGCATTTTCTTAAAGAATTTGATTGGATACGCAAAGGCCTGATGTTCGAACCGCGCGGCCACGACATGATGAGCGGAAGTATTTTATATCCACCTTCCGATCCGGCTAACGATGTGGGCGTTTTGTTCATCGAAACCAGTGGATGTTTGCCTATGTGTGGCCATGGAACGATTGGTACGGTAACCATTGCTATTGAAGAAGGTTTGGTTAATCCCAAAACTCCCGGTGTGTTAAACCTAGAAGTACCGGCTGGCCTCGTGCGCGTGGAATACAAACAGGTTGGCAAAAAAGTGAAGTCGGTGAAGATAAGAAATGTAAAAGCTTATCTCGCAGCAGAAAATATAACGGCAGAATGTCCTGACCTTGGTGAGCTTGTTTTTGATGTTTCGTACGGAGGAAATTTTTATGCGATCGTGGATCAGCAACCAAATTTTCCGGGTCTTGAAAATTTTACAGCCGATCAATTGATCAGTTGGAGCCGTGAACTGCGGAAAAACATAAATAAGAAATATCAATTTGTTCATCCCGAAAATCCAACGATCAACGGATGCAGTCACATCCTGTGGGCAGGAAAAGTAATTGACCCCACTTCCACCGCGCGAAATGCTGTGTTCTATGGCGACAAAGCGATTGACCGTTCACCGTGCGGCACGGGCACGTCCGCTCGATTGGCCCAATGGTATGCAAAAGGAAAATTAAAACCGGGTCAGGATTTTATTCATGAGAGTATTATTGGTTCAAAATTTATTGGCCGGATTGAAGAGGTGACGCAACTGGATGGCAAACCTGCCATCATTCCCAGTGTGGAAGGCTGGGCAAAAATCTATGGCCATAACACAATCACGATAGACCCTGATGATGATCCGTATGCGTTTGGATTTCAGGTTATTTAGCTGGATGCTTGATCTGGGGCTGCTAAATTTTCTTAAATTTGATGTAAACAAACTTTGCCATGGGAACAGTTGAAATAAAATCCGACTTACATAAGATATTGGACAAAATTGAAAATGAGCAATTACTTAGAACGATTTACGACTTTTTAAAGCAAAGCGAGAATGCGGATGAGGGACAGATATGGAGTACGTTGAGTGATGAACAGAAAAAGGAAGTTTACCTATCGTACGAGGAAGCACAGGAAGATAAAAATCAAACCCCCTGGGATAACATAAAGAAGAAATTTTGATGGAGGTTTTTGTAACACCCCGGGCCGAGCGCAACTTTGACTCGATAGTAGATTACATTAATGAATAACTTTACTACATGGAAACAACATACAGATTAAATGCAAAAGAGCTTTCAGATGATATCATTCAATCAATAAAGAAGGCATTTAAAGATAAGGACATTGAAATAACAGTTACTGATCGTATGGATGAGACAGAATATCTTTTGTCCACCGAAGCGAATAAAAAGCATCTCTATAAATCTATCGATGAACTCGAAAAAGGTCAAGGTATTCAAATGACACTTGCGGAGCTTCAGCATAAGTACTTGAAATGAGAATCATTTTGTTTAGTGCTGATGCACTGAGGCATCTTGACGAATGGAAATTGACTCAACCTAAAATTGCTGTTAAAATAGTCGCGCTGATCACGGAGATTTCCGAAACACCTTTCACGGGGTCGGGAAA
>JANOQB010000680.1:0-7907 GCA_031422215.1 Cytophagales bacterium
CCGCATTCGCCATGCGATTGTTCGCAACTGAACATCCTGATTGTAGAAAATTTTCACTTCGAATCACTCCGCGAAGATATTCACCCGCTCAGGTTTTACAGCGACTATGATTGCACTGCTTACCGGTTATCAATCCATCAAAGCCGCGATGATGAACCCAGTCAATAGTTTGAAATCGGAATGATGAAACCCAATCCTCCCAAGCGTCCACTCAATTTCACCGCTGGTTTTGCAGCGAAGCATATCAAAAAGTTCGTAACCAGTAGCGGCTTGCGCAACTCTGGCCCATCCCTTTTCAACCCTACCTTAAAAAAAAATAGATATATTATGCAACCTCTTGCAATAAGTGGAGTATTACATCTAACTGATGTTACGCATAGACCGAATTTCAATGTTTTTTCTTAGTGCAACTTCGTGCCTGCCTGGCCGGTAGGCAGGTCTTGCTGCCCCTGCCTACCGGACAGGCAGGTTGTGGCTCAATTTTCGTGCACCTCACTTTGCCACGAAGGCACAATGAAAAGCAACCATCAGATCTAATCTTAGGGGACAAAAAATTTCGCAACCGCCATAGCCATGCTAAAAAATTATTTCAAAATCGCTTTCCGCAATCTGGTAAAGCAAAAAGGGTATTCATTCATCAACATTGCTGGGCTGTCCACAGGCATGGGCGTTGCCATCCTCATCGGCCTGTGGATTTGGGATGAGCTTTCGTATGATAAGTATCACAAAAACTATGGCCGCATTGCACAAGTGTGGCAGAATAATATTTATAACGGTAATGTTCAATCGCAAATGGCCAACCCTTACCAAATGGCGGAAGAAATACGCAACAACTTTGGCAGCGATTTTAAATATGTGCTGCAGGCATCTTGGAACAACACGCACATATTAACAGTTGGCGAAAAGAAATTCAATAAAGACGGCTACTACTTCGAGCCGCAAGTAACAGAAATGCTCTCGCTCAAAATGCTGAAAGGCACACGTGATGGATTGAAAGATCCCTATTCCATTTTATTATCAGAGTCAACGGCCAAAGCCTATTTTGGTGAGGCCGATCCCATGAACCAACTTATGCGCATCAACAACAAGCATGATGTAAAAGTAACGGGCGTGTATGAAGACTTGCCCTACAATACCTTCTTTCGCAACATGAACTACCTGTTGCCTTGGGACTTGTACATTATCTCCAATGAATGGATCAAGAAAATGGAAAACCCGTGGGGCAGCAACTTTACCCAAACCTTTGCCCAGCTTGCCGACCATGCCGACATGGAAAAAGTTTCTGTAAAAATCAAAAATGTAAAATTCAACAAGCTGAAAGATGAAGGCGATAGAAAATATAAGCCTGTGGTTTTTTTGCATCCGATGAGTCAATGGCATTTGCGTTCGGAATTTAAAAACGGTGCTAACATAGGCGGACGAATTGAGTTTGTTTGGCTGTTTGGAATAATTGGCGTGTTTGTGCTTCTGCTCGCGTGCATCAACTTTATGAATTTGAGCACAGCCCGCTCCGAGAAGCGGGCAAAGGAAGTAGGCATACGCAAATCCATCGGCTCCGTGCGCGGCCAATTGATCAGTCAATTTTTTAGCGAATCATTGGTGCTTACTTTCCTTGCCTTTGTAGTGGCGTTGTTGTTCGTGCAATTGATGCTTCCGGCTTTCAACCAAGTGGCCGACAAAAAATTAATACTTCCCTGGCTTAGCCCAATGTTTTGGGTTGCCGGTATTTCGTTTAGTTTGCTTACCGGAATTATTGCCGGGAGCTATCCCGCTCTTTACTTGTCTTCTTTTAACCCCGTGCAAGTTTTGAAAGGCACGTTTCGCGTAGGCCGCTTTGCCTCCATACCGCGCAAAGTTTTGGTGGTGTTGCAATTTACTGTTTCGGTTACGCTCATCATCGGCACCATCATCGTATTCAATCAGATTCAATTTGCGAAGAACCGCCCGATCGGATACGACCGCAATGCATTGATCAATATATTCATGTCAACATCTGATATTCACAAGCACTTTGAAGCCGTGCGCAACGAACTGAAAAGCACTGGGGCAGTGATTGAAATGGCTGAGTCCGGAAGCCCCGTTACTTCTGTTTGGAACAGCAACGGAGGCTTCGACTGGAAAGGCAAGGACCCCGCGCTGGCCGTGGATTTTCCCAATAACCCCATCACACACGAATATGGAAAAACAATCGGCTGGCAATTTAAAGAAGGCCGTGATTTCTCCCGCGAATTGGCCACGGACTCCAGTGGATTTGTGATCAATGAGGCGGCCGCGAAATTTCTCGGCTTTAAAAATACACTTGACGAAACACTTATGTGGGAAGGGAAACCATTCACCATCATTGGTATCATAAAAGACATGGTGATAGAGTCGCCTTATGAACCTGCACGGCCTTCACTGTTCCATATTTCCAAAGATGAAGGGAATGTGCTGCTGCTCAAACTCAACACAGCCATGAATTCGCGCGATGCCCTTGGCCAAGTGGAAACGGTTTTCAAAAAATATAACCCCGATGCTCCTTTCGAATACAAATTTGTGGATGAAGAATATGCCCGCAAGTTTGGCGATGAAGAGCGCGTGGGCAAGCTCGCTAGCTTTTTTGCCGCCCTGGCAATTTTTATTAGTTGCTTAGGTATTTTTGGGCTGGCATCTTTTGTGGCCGAACAAAAAGCAAAAGAGATTGGCGTGCGAAAAGTGTTGGGAGCCTCCGTGTTTACTTTATGGAAAATGCTTTCACGGGATTTTGTATTGTTGGTGATCATCTCTTTTTTAATAGCGAGCCTTCTATCATTTTATGCGATGAACAACTGGCTATTGAAGTATGAATACCGTACCGATATTTCGTGGTGGGTATTTGCTACGGCAGGAGCAGGGGCGTTGGTCATTACGCTGGCCACCGTGAGTTACCAAGCCATCAAAGCTGCGTTGGCCAATCCGGTGAATAGTTTAAGATCGGAGTGAGGCTATAAAAGCGAAGCTAAATCACTCGCCCATGTTGGTGTTCTTCACCAACATGCACACTAAACGTTCTCGCCTTCCTTGATCATAGATTAAAAATAAAGTAAATTTGTTTTCAAATTATTTTTTATGGGTTTAACGTATGCAGACATCGAATTGATAAATGCCAATGATGTGGCATTAGCGCAACGTCATTTCATTGGGCAAGAAGAGGTCAAGCGAATTCCCCTAAACATACTTGTGGACACAGGTGCTTACAACTTGTGCATCAATGAAACCATTCAGGCACAATTGGGCCTATCATTCGTGGAGAAGAGAAAGGGGCAACTGGCCAACGGCAGTATTGCGGAATATGATTTTGTAGGCCCCGTGATAGTGAAATTTGAAAATCGCCAAACCGTGTGCAATGCACTCGTCTTGCAAGGTGATAACGAACCGCTCTTAGGTGCTATTCCTTTAGAAGACATGGATGTGCTAATCCATCCCATCAGGCAAGAATTGATAGTCAATCCGGAGCATCCTTATTTTGCTCAAATGAAATTGAAATAGCCCCGCTCGCTATGTTGATGTTCTTCACCAACTTGCACACGTACTGAGCGACCTGCTTTCCTTTTCTTGCGATGCCATCGTCTATCCGATTGTTGGTGAAGAACACCAAAGGCTAAGTACTTTTTATCTTTTTATGCGGTTCAAAATCCTGGCCTCAAACCTTTTTTTACCATTTCTCACTAAATAGTAGAACAAATAAAAGTTTCCCTCGTATATTAGCTCTACAATTTAGTATGATATGATAGAAACACGATTAGGAGAATTCGAAGAGGTGATCTTGTTGCTGACCGGAATCTTAGGCGAAGAGGCCTACGCATTTAAAGTGGCGGAAGAGTTTGAATCACAAACTGGCCGTTCGGTATCCATTGGTGCGGTACACTCCACCCTTACCCGATTGGAAGAAAAAGGATTTTTAAAATCAGAGATGGGAAAATCCACAGCCGAGCGAGGGGGGAGGCGAAAGCGGATTTACACCATCACGGCTTATGGCAAGAAAACCCTTGCCGCTGCACGCGATTTCAAGCAGGCACTGTGGGAACAGTTTCCGGGTTTTGCTGTAGCAAAAGTTAGTTACTAGTTCTTGGTTCCTGGTCCAGTTCCCAGTAACTGGAAACTGGTAACCTGAAAAAACATTTATGAAAAACACGAAATCGAATCCACCCCAACTCGCCACCCAATTGCTTGCCACCTTTCTGCGCAGCGACCTGGCCGAAGAAGTGCGCGGAGATTTGGAAGAAAAATTTTATTCAGACTTAAAAAATAAATCTCCTTTCAAAGCAAAACTAAATTACTGGTATCAAGTTCTAAATTATCTCCGTCCGTTTGCTATTCGGAAATCAAGATTGAATTATTTAACCAACTACGATATGTTCCAGAGCTATTTTAAAATCGGGTGGAGGAATTTGTTAAAGAGCAAAAGCTATTCAATCATCAACATAAGCGGATTGGCCATTGGTATGGCGGTAGCGATACTTATTGGTCTATGGATTTTTGACGAACTGAGTTTTAACAAGTCGTTCAAAAATTACGACCGCATAGCCAACGTCTATCATAGTCTCACCTTTGGCGCGGATACCTTTACGGATAGTGGAGTACCACCGCTCATGGCCAATGAACTAAAAAGCAGTTTTTCAGAGTTTGAGAAGGTTACGTTGACATCGTATCAAGCCGACCATATTATTGGTTATGAAGAAACAAAATTTTCGAAACCCGGACTTTTTGTAGAGCCTCAGTTCGTTGAGATGTTTTCGTTGCGCATGTTGCAAGGGACAACTTCTGCGTTGAAAGAAGTTCACTCCATAGTGCTTTCTAAAACCCTGGCGGATGTAATGGTGGGTGATAATCCAATAGGAAAAGTAGTGAAGCTTGATAATCGTGATGATCTGATCGTAACAGGGGTGTACGAAGATTTTCCCTCCAATTCGGAATTTAGTGAAGTACAGATGCTGGTGCCGATGGATTATTATTTTACAACCAGTGAGACAGCAAGTAAACAAATGAATAGTTGGGAGGATATTTCTTTTCAATGTTTTGTTCTGTTGAACGACAAAGCCTCCTTGCCGCAAGCCGAGTCTAAAATAAAAAATCTGCTCTTTCAAAAAGGATCAGGCGATATGAAGTCCATCAAGCCGGAGGGTCTTTTATTCCCGATGGAAAAATGGCACCTCTATGCAGAGTTTAAAGATGGCAAAAACGTGGGTGGCAAAATTCAGTTTGTATGGATGTTTGGCCTGGTGGGGATATTTGTTTTGCTTTTGGCGTGCATCAATTTTATGAACCTAAGCACGGCACGTAGCGAAAAACGATCAAAGGAAGTAGGTATCCGCAAAGTGATGGGTTCGGTGCGTAAGCAATTGGTCAATCAGTTTTTAAGTGAGTCACTGATGGTGGTGATCGTTTCTTTTATGATGGCCATCGTCATGGTGGTTTTGTGTTTGCCCTTGTTCAACGATTTGGCAAGCAAGAAAATGATAATTCCTTGGAGTAACTTCTATTTCATTTTTGGTACACTCACGTTTATCATAGCTACCAGCATTCTTGCCGGAAGTTACCCTGCGCTATACCTGTCATCGTTCAATCCCGTGAAGGTGTTAAAGGGAACTTTTAAGGCGGGGCGACTTGCCTCCCTTCCGCGAAAAGTGATGGTTGTTTTTCAGTTTACGATTTCCATCGTACTTATTATCGGAACCGTTGTGGTGTTGCAGCAAATTCAACATGCAAAAGATCGGCCAGTAGGCTTCGATCTTGATGGCATACTACAGATTCGGGTACACACGGAAAACTTATCAAAAGCAAACTACAATTCACTGCGCCACGATTTATTGGCCACGGGTGTAGTAGATAATATGGCCAAATCCTATTTTACTATTACCGGTGGGATGGCTGCTGATCCTTCATTGACCTGGGAAGGAAAAGATCCTGCCAGTCAGCCCTTGATTGCACTCAATAGTTGCAGTCATGATTTTCCAATGACAAATGGATTTCAATTTATAGAGGGGCGCGACTTTTCGCGCGAGTTCAGTACCGACTCATCGGCTGTGGTAGTCAATGAAATGGCTGCAAAACTTTTTTCAAACGAAAGTGCAATTGGCAAAAAATTAAAATTTGGAGACGGAAAAGAATGGGAAATTGTTGGCGTAATTAAAGACCAGGTTCGGTGGACACCCTTTTCAAAACAATCGCCACATATATATTACGTAAACTATCAGGAGGAAGGGTATTTAACTATACGAATAAATACTAATGCTAATGTGCGCAGTGCCTTAGATAAAATTGAGGCAGTCATAAAAAAGTACGATGCCTATGCACCGTTTGAGTATAAATTTCAAGATGATGATTACGCACGATTGTTTAATGACGAAGAGCGTATTGGTAAACTGGCAAGTGTATTTGCTGTGTTGGCAATTTTTATCAGTTGCTTAGGCATTTTTGGATTGGCTTCGTTTACAGCCAGCCAGCGCACCAAAGAAATTGGCATTCGCAAAGTATTGGGCGCTACTATTTTCAACGTTTGGAAAATGCTGTCGCGCGAATTTATTTGGTTAGTAGTGTTGTCTATTTTGGTAGCGGCTCCATTGGCGTTCTATTTTTCAAACCAATTGCTGCAACACTACGATTATCGCATCGAAATTTCGTGGTTGGTTTTTGTGGTGACGGGTGCGCTGGCAATTGCAATCACAATGCTTACCGTGAGCTATCAATCCATAAAAGCTGCGATAGCCAATCCGGTGAATAGTTTGAGATCGGAGTAACGAAAACCACCTGGCGAAAAGAAGGCTGGCGACTTCATCAAACGTAGCACTAACCTGCCTACCGGCAAGGCAGGCGCTCAGGATCAAACAAGGCGATATCCATGCTTATTTTTTCATGATCTATTAATTCGGAAACCAACTTACCAGTGCCGGGTCCCAAACTCAAACCCATCATGGAGTGGCCTGTGGCGAGGATGAGATTTTTTATTTTCTTGCTCCGGCCAAGGTAGGGCAAGCCATCGGGGGAGCAAGGCCGCAAGCCATGCCACACATTTTTTATTTCAGGCAGTACTACCTTCATGTTCGGATAATAGTTTGGTATCGAATCAACAATGCCTTTCACGCGGTTCATGTTGATGCGGTGATCAATGCCGGTGATCTCCATCGTTCCGCCAAAGCGGAGTGATTTGCCCATGGGCGTGACCGCCACACGCGCTTCCAGAAAAATGGAAGGGATGCGAATATTTTTTTTTACTTCAGGGATTGTGAAACTGTACCCCTTGCCAGCCTGCATGGGGAGCGACAAATTTAATTTTGCGGCTAACAATCCCGACCACGAGCCAGCCGCTATGATCACTTCATCAAAAGAAAAATCGCCTTTGCTTGTTTTGATTGATTTGATCTTATCGTGTTCGATCACGAAATCTTGAACGGTTGTCTGCGTGTGAAATGTAACTCCACGATCTTTTAGTAAAGCAATAAGCTGCGGCACAAGGACTGATGGCGTAACATGTGCATCTCCTGGAAAATAAATTCCACCCCGAACATTCACCTCCACGTCTGGCTCCAACGCTTGAACTTCCTGTGGATTTAACACCTGTGCTTCAATGCCAATTTTGTTGGCCTGGTGGGCAGTTTCAATTTCCTCTTTCTCCGTTTCTTTATTTTTGTACAACATCAAAAGTCCGCGCTCATGAAATCCAAAATCGAAAGGCAATTCCTTTGCCCATTGCCCATACATGGCTTTGCTCAGCAAACTTATTTCTTTCAAGGCTGGAATGGAACGCGCTACATGCTCGCTTGTGGAATGCTTATAAAACTGATAGCCCCATTTTATCAGATCGCCATTCAATCGTGGCTTTACATAAAACGGACTGGTGGAACTGAACATCCAACGCACTCCTTTTGAAATCATGCCGGGAGAGGCCA
>JANOQB010000681.1:0-3671 GCA_031422215.1 Cytophagales bacterium
TTTTGAATGAAATTTTTTGTTTCAGATTTGTTGTAATCTTTGGACTTCAAATTTTTTAATTTTCGCTCCAACTTCATTGCCTCGGCCCGCGAGCTCACTTTAGTGAACCAAAATAATTTCCACGGTGCCTTTCTGCTTGTATATTTTTCAGTCCCAGAGTTGTGCCGTTTTAAACGGTCATTCAAATCATTGGTTTGGCCGAAATAATAGGATTGGTCTTTCTCCGATTGAAGTATATAAACGTAAAAATCCATTTCGTAAAAAAAGCCCTATCTCGGGGCTTATGGCCGAATGACGGGGTGCCGCCCCGAAGCGGGGCGAGCATCCTCGTGGCTGCGCCACGGGACTCGATCATTGTTTCCCAATAAACCCAAAAAAAAACCCCAATCTCTCAGGGCTCATGGGTGAATGACGGGGCTCGAACCCGCGACCTCCAGAATCACAATCTAGCATTCTAACCAACTGAACTACATCCACCGTTTATTTACTTTCACAATTTTAGCATCCTAACCTCCCGATAGCTATCGGGATGAACTACATCCACCGTTTAGGCTTACCAAGGTATGAATGGTAAACATTTTTAGAAATGCAAAGTTAGACAGGCTTAGGTAAAATGCAAAAACGATTATTTACGGTCGAACTTCAAGCGGAGGCCATTCGATCCTTCATTGAAAAGACCATCGGCATAAGCCAAATGCCCCGAAACCCAGGTGTGAGTAACAGCCGACCGAAAAGTATTCCCTTCAAAAGGCGACCAGCCACACTTGGCCAGTATGTTTTTCTTGTCAACTTTCCAGGGTGCATTGGGGTTTACCAACACGATGTCAGCAAAATACCCTTCGCGTAAAAAACCTCTTTTTTCAACCTGAAAAAGAATGGCCGGGTTGTGGCTCATCTTCTGCACCATCTTTTCGATGGAAATCTTTTTCTGGTGCACAAACTCCATCATAGCCACCACACTATGCTGCACCAATGGCCCACCCGATGGAGCCTGAAAATAGTTGTTCTGTTTTTCCTCCCAAGTGTGTGGTGCATGATCGGTGGCAATCACATCAATGCGATCGTCCAACAGAGCGTTGAGTATTTCGTTTTGATCTTGCTTTGATTTTATGGCCGGATTCCATTTGATGAGCATGCCCAACCTGTCATAGTCACTATCATTAAACCAAAGATGATTGATGCATGCCTCTGACGTTATTTTTTTCTTTTCCAATGGAATTGTGTTGTCGAACAAGTTGGTCTCTTTGGCGGTGGAGATGTGAAGGATATGCAACTTGGTGCCATGTTTTTTTGCCAGGCCAAACGCAAAAGATGAAGACTTATAACAAGCATCTTCGTTCCGTATCATCGGATGATACGTCACTGGCATTTCTTCACCATACCTTTGCCTGAACTCTTCGGTATTTTTTCTGATCGTGGCTTCATCTTCGCAGTGAGTGGCAATGATTGATGGAAAGCGTGAGAAAAAGCCTTCCAGCGTTTTTGGGTCATTTACCAATAGGTTGCCGGTGGATGAACCCATAAATATTTTAAGTCCACACACATTTTTCAGGTTGGTCTTCAACACTTCCTCCAGGTTGTCGTTGGAGGCACCCATAAAGAAAGAGTAATTCGCCAACGAAGTGCGTGCGGCAATTTGATATTTATCTTCGAGCAAGGTTTGTGTAAACGCTGGCGGCACGGTGTTGGGCATCTCCATAAAACTGGTTACACCTCCTGCCACAGCCGCCCGCGATTCGGTGTAGATGGTAGCTTTGTGCGTTAACCCCGGCTCCCGAAAATGCACCTGATCGTCAATGGCACCAGGCAACAAAAAATTTCCTTGCGCATCAATAGTCTGGTTGGCTGCCACATTGATGTGGGCATCAATCTTTTCAATGAATTGTCCTTTTATCAGCACATCGGCCTCAAAGACCTTGCCTTCATTGACTACCTTCGCGTTCGTGATCAGCGTTGTGTTCATTACCTTGTTTAGTGTGTAAATATAAAAAATAGAAGTTGTGGGCAATTCTACCTGGAATGATTTTAATCTGAACAAGCAATTGCTTGATGCTGTAGCTGAATCGGGGTTTCAACAGCCAACGGAGGTGCAACAGAAGTGCATCCCCCTTATTTCTGGTGGGCAGCAAGTAATTGGTATTGCCCAAACCGGAACCGGCAAGACGGCCGCTTATCTGTTGCCGTTGTTTATGAAACTGCGATATGCACAAGGACATGATGCGCGTGCAATTATTTTGGTGCCCACCAAAGAGCTTGTGGTACAGGTGTCTGCGCAAGCAACTGCCTTAGCGAAATATACCGACTTGCGCATAGTGGCCATCTATGGAGGCGTGGGGCCCAAAACACAAATCGAGGCAATCAAGAAAGGCTTTGATTTGCTGATTGCCACACCGGGCCGCCTGTTGGAATTGTATCAGCGCAACGAGCTTGTATTGAAACAAACAAAAACGTTGGTGTTGGATGAAGCCGACCGCATGATGGACATGGGCTTTATGCCGCAGCTCCGAAAGTTGTTTGAAGTGATTCCATCCAAGCGACAAAACCTTTTGTTCTCTGCCACCTTCCCGGTAAAAGTAGAAAGGCTGATGAGCGAGTTTATAGAATTCCCGGTTCGCATAGAAATTACCCCGCAGGCCACAGTGGCCACAAAAGTTTCGCAGGAGTTGTACTATGTTCCCAACTTTATCACCAAGATCAATTTTCTTGAATATCTTCTTGCTAAGGAATTGGATTTTGTAAGGGTGATGATTTTTACGCGCACCAAAGCAGCCGCCAACAATGTGTTTCACTTTTTGGAAAGGAAAAAATTAGGGCCTTTAAAGGTGGTGCATTCCAACAAAGGCCAGAACAGCCGCATCAATGCTATGAATGAATTCAAAGAAGGGAAGCTGCGGATTTTGGTTTCGACCGATGTGGCCTCGCGTGGCATTGACGTTACCAATGTTTCGCATGTGATCAATTTTGATGTGCCCATTATTTATGAAGACTATGTGCACCGCACGGGCCGCACAGGCAGGGCGTTTCAGGAAGGAAAGGCCATTACGTTTGCCACCGACTCGGAAAAATATCACATTGGCCGTATAGAAAAGATCATCCGCGAGAAAATCCCCGTAAGGAAAATGCCAACCAGTGTGGCGATAGCAGAAACAACATCAGAAGAGAAACAGGAAATGGCCCGTGAGATTGATCGCCAAAAACGCTACGAAGATCCAGAGTTTAAAGGGGCGTTTCATGAGAAGAAGTTTATGCGGTGATCTGAAGTTTTGAAAATTCTGTTCTTAATGTTGTGGAGGTGATTTAGTTTTCAAGTCTCGACTTTCTAATCAACTCCAACGCAAAATTCAACTCCGTATCATAGCCTTGCAAAAGGTCTTGTATTCTCAATTCGACCGGGTAATCAGGTAGTGTGCCTCGGCCTTTTGGTTCAATGGGAGTAACTGCGTTATTATAGTATAATAGTGGTGTACCAAATGAGATTTTTGAGTTGGGCAAATCAAAATGCAAAAAACTTCCTCCATTGCCTCCTTCATATGCGCCATTGCATTCTTCGCCAATAATGGTCGCTCGTTTATTGCTTTTGGTGTACGCCAAAAATTCGGATGTAGTAGAGCCACTGCCGCGATTGGCGAGTATGTAAACATTGCCCTGAAAGCGATTGGGCTTTGGTTGTT
>JANOQB010000682.1:0-5317 GCA_031422215.1 Cytophagales bacterium
TCTGAACCCCAGAAAGACAAGTTTTGAGTTGCCCGTTGGCCGCAACCTTCCACTGTTATCCTGCTTTTTGGGCGAGGTCCGCCAAAGGCGGATGAGGCCTGGTTTTGTCCTAGTGCTTTACTCGGTATTGTATAATTGTTAGGTTCAGCAAACGTGTCCCAAAACCCTGGTGGGCTTAATACTTCAAAAGTAAACAAATTCATTGTAATAGTATTTGTTGCGCGTGTATAGTTGTTAGATGATCGTTAGTACTTTTGCCTTTTATTCCCAATCCAATGAGTGTGAATTTTACGCCAGGCCCATCACAATTATATTTTACTATCGAGGATCATATTCGCTCCGCTTTCAGAGAAGGCATTCCCTCACTCTCGCACCGAAGCAAAGAATTTGAAATTATTTCGAAAGGAGCCACTGAAGGGGTGAAAGAACTTTTGGGCATACCCTCACACTTTCATGTTTTCTTTGCCGCATCGGCCACCGAAATCTGGGAGCGGTCGGTGCAAAATCTGGTTGCCGCTAAATCGCTGCATTTTGTAAATGGGGCGTTTTCAAAAAAATATTATGAAACGGCTTTGCAACTTGGCAAATCACCAATG
The DNA here is from genome assembly GCA_031422215.1 of Cytophagales bacterium. GTDB lineage: Bacteria > Bacteroidota > Bacteroidia > Cytophagales > Cyclobacteriaceae > ELB16-189. Next base: position 597 of record JANOQB010000682.1, read on the forward strand.
AAAATTGAAGTGCCCAACGGTGAAGGATTTTCCTTTGGCAAAACTGTGGAGCACGATGTTGAGCTCGTTGCCCTCACCCACAATGAAACAAGCTCGGGCGTTTCTTTGCCGCTTGCTTTCATCAATCAATTCAAGTCCCAATATCCAGATGCATTGATAGCAGTGGATGCCGTGTCCTCCCTACCCTATCCCCAATTCGATTTCTCAAAAATTGATTCACTGTTTTTCTCTGTTCAAAAAGGTTTTGGTCTTCCAGCCGGGCTGGGCGTATGGATTGTGAACGACCGGTGCATTGCCAAATCCGAAGCACTGCTGTCCAAAGGTTTTTCAATTGGCTCTTACCACAGCCTGCCTTCGCTTTTGCAACACGCAAAAAAAAACCAGACTCCCGAAACCCCCAATGTTCTTGGTATTTATTTGATGAACAAAATAGTGCAGGATTTTTTGCGAAAGGGGATCAACACAATCCGCAAGGAGACAGAATATAAAGCGGCTATTTTATATCAGGCATTGGAAGCACATGCATTGGCCAAACCCTTTGTAAAAGATAAGTTGATCCGCTCCCAAACCGTGATTGTTGCCGAGTGTGGAACCCATACAGAAAATATAGCTAAGCAATTGGCCACAGCTGGACTTCATCCTGGCGATGGCTATGGTGAAAATAAAAAAACTCAACTGCGCTTTGCCAACTTTCCTACCCACTCGAAAGAACAATTCGAATTGCTGGTAGATACATTGGGAGAATTAAGATGAGTTGAACTCCCGCTTCACCTGCCAACTTTAAAATAAATCCACCGTGGAAAAACGAAAAAAGAATGTATTGATTTTGATTTTGGGATTGCTGTCTGCCATTGGGCCTTTTTCAATTGACATGTACCTGCCGGGTTTTCCGGCCATCGCAGCCGATCTTCAAACCACCGTGGATGCCGTGTCATATTCGCTCGCGAGTTTTTTTATTGGGGTTTCTTTTGGGCAATTGATTTGCGGTCCGTTGCTGGATAGGTTCGGAAGAAGGATCGTACTTATCGTAGGCCTTATATTATACTTAGTGGCCTCGGTAGGTTGCGCCATGTCAACTTCAATCGAAATGCTCATTGGCTTTAGGTTGCTTCAGGCACTTGGCGGATGTGTGGGCATGGTGGCACCAAGGGCGATTGTGCGCGACTTGTTTCCCGTAGAGGAAAACGCCAAAATATTTTCCCTGTTGATATTAGTGCTGGCCATATCTCCCATTCTCGCGCCCACTGTGGGAAGTTATGTGATTGCCCTGTGGGGATGGAACTATGTTTTCATTGTGCTAACTCTGTTGGCTTCGCTCATTTTGATGGCGGTGATTTTTTGGTTGCCCGAAAGCCGCCAACCCGACCCTACGTTTTCGCTGCGGCCCAAACCCATCGCTGCCAGTTTTCTTAGAGTGATGAAGGAGCCTCAGTTTTATACATACGCCATGTCGGGTGGCATCGCTTCGGCTTCGTTGTTTGCCTACCTCTCCGGTTCACCGTTTGTGTTCATGAACTTGTACGGAGTAACCGAGCAACAGTACGGTTGGATATTCGCCATCATTGCCATGGGGCTTATCGGCAGCAGCCAACTGAATAATGTGATGCTGAAAAAATACAGCAGCGAGCAAATCATGAAGACTGTGTTGATAACGCAAACATTGATAGGCATCGTTCTTGTGTCCGCCACTTTATTGGGCGTGTTGGGATTGTTCAGCACCATACTTTTGATTTTCTTGTTCCTGAGCTGCCAGGGCTTTAGTTTTCCAAATTCAGCAGCTTTGTCAATGGCACCGTTCACCAAAGAAGCAGGAAGCGCATCGGCACTCATGGGCGCAATACAAATGGGGTTGGGATCTTTGGCCGCAGCCTTGGTGGGTTTGTTAAATGCACAAAGTGCCATACCGATGACGGCTGTCATGGCAACGTGTACTCTCATGGGTTTGATAATCCTGTTGATCAGCAAAAAGAAAATCCAATACAAGGCGAAAGAGCAAGACATAGAAGAAGAGACATTGGATATGATTGAGAAATATTGAAACCTATAAGGTTTTTAAAGCCTTATAGGTTTTTGAAAGCATGTTTTTTGAAATCCGTTAAACCAAGTGTAGTTTTCTTTGTCTAAACCCCAACTTTGCCTCCTGCTTGGAAGACAGCGACCTCCTTCTTAAAATCAAAAACCCCGACTCCCGCGATTACGGATTCAATATGCTCGTGCGCACCTATCAGCAACGGGTCTATTGGCATGCACGAAAAATGGTGATTGACCATGATGATGCCGATGATATCACCCAGGAGGTTTTCATCAAAATACACAAGTCCATAGAAACATTTCGTGAAGACTCGCAATTGTTCACCTGGATATACCGCATTGCCACCAACGAGTGCCTGAACTTCCTCAACAAAAAAAAGAGAAGGTTTTTTCTTCCATTAGAAGATGTGAGCGCACAGTTAATTGCAAAGTTTGATTCATCGGAGAACATCTCGGGAGATGAAATCCAACGAAAGTTGCAGAAGGCCATCCTGCAACTTCCCGATAAGCAAAGGCTCGTGTTCAATATGAAATACTTTGACGACACACCCTATGAGGCCATGTCGGAAATAACGGGAACCAGCGTGGGCGCGCTAAAGGCCAGCTATCACCACGCGGTAAAGAAAATTGAAGATTATTTGAGTGCGTAATTAAACTTTCGAGGATAATAAATGTCATACCGCAAATGAAAAAATTAGAGGACATGCCACGGGAAAACATCTTTAAAGTGCCTGAAGGGTATTTTGAGAAACTTCCGATGGAAATTCAGGCAAGAGTTGCCAAACCCGAACCGAAAGTTTGGTTTGCTCCTATTTATAAGTTTGCCCTGCCCTTAGCTGCCATCGCCATAGCTGCTACCGTTTGGTTTTCCTATCAGCAAGGCGGTTCGATAGAAGACCAATTGAACGAAATCCAGACAGAACAATTGATAGCCTATTTGGGTGATAGCGATTTGCACAATGAAGCGCTTACCGAAGAAATTACCTGGAGCGAAACCGATTTGGAAGAACTGGAAGATGAAGTTTTTTTAGAGATGGAACCAATTGATGTAGTTCAAGATTAAAATGTAGGTCGGTTCCCGATTAGCTATCGGGACGGTAATCGGTAAATAAGTAGTCGGTAATTGTATTTCAAAAGATTAAGGCATAAGCAAATGAGCACACAAAAAACCATGAAAAATATATTAATCATCAGTCTTTGGCTGCTAAGCGCGGCCACAGCCTTTGCACAGGAACAACCAGAAGTTGAACCTGTTGCCCAAGACCCCAAAGTGCAGGAAAGGATCAAGAGCCTGCGCATTGCCTACATCTCCGATAAGCTCGGCTTGACTCCCGAACAAGCCGAGAAATTCTGGCCAGTGTATCGCGAGTTTTCTGACAAGCGTAGAGAAATACGCCAGGAATTTGCCAAAACGCATCGTGAAATCAATTCTCAAAACCCAAACCCGCAAGAACAAGAGAAGCGTGTCGCCCTTGGGCTGGAGCTAAAGCAACGGGAATTGGACCTCGAAAAAGATTATTCTGGCAAGTTGATGAAAGTGATCAGCGCACAGCAGATGCTAAACCTGCGCAGGGCAGAAGGCGACTTTCAGCGCATGATCCTCCAGCAAGTGCAACAACGCAGAATGATGCAGCAGCGAAATGAAACGATACGCGAGCGCAATCAGCAATTGCGCAAAAGAAATTAATAAAAGGTGCATATCAGAGTTGCTCTTACCGCCATCGTTGTATCAGTCTGCATTTCCGTTGTCAACGGGCAGCAGGCTGATTCCATTTTGTTAAAATCCGATCCTTACATATCCGAACTTGATTCGATGATGGAGCGAGGTGATACGCTCAGCCTGTTTTCTTTGATTGATAGCGTGATGAATATGGAAGCACCGGCCATCAAATCGCAATTGATAACGCGCTTGGGTTATAACAGCAATGTGGTTTCGGCCAGCCGCACGTTGGGGTTCAATCAATTTGGCATGGCACCGGGTGTCTCGTACTATCATAAATCTGGAATGTATGCCGATGTCACTGGCTACTGGAGCAATGAGTACAGCCCAAATTATTATTTGACTGTAGCTTCTGCCGGCTATATGAACAGCCCAACTAAATGGTGGTCTTTCATGGCAGAATACAACCGATATCTATATTCGGATGTGAGCGAAGACATATACATCGCATACAAAAACAACGTGGGCGTTTCTAATTTTTTTGATGTGAAGCCGTTCACCTTCCGGCTGGATTACCAATATTATTTTGGCGATAAACAGGCTCACCGGATCAACCCATCCGTGATGTTGAACATCGAGAAAAGAAATCTCGGAAAGATCAACCGCATCACCTTCTTCCCAACCGTTTCGTTGCTGACGGGCAGCGAACAGATCACCGAATACAAACCGTATGCGCAAACCCTCGCGGAGGCACTTATCAGGTTGCGCAGAGGTCTTCCCCAGTTTTATGAAGAAACCCAAACCAAATTCGGGATATTGAATTATTCATTTGTTGCTCCATTGTCCATAAATATCAAAGATTGGTTTTTCATTCTTAGCTACACCTACAACATTCCCAAATCATTGCCAGGCGAAACAATCACGCTGGTAAACAGTGGCTACATCTCAGCCAGTATATCGCGCAGGATAAAATTTTGATCCGACCAAAAGAAAGCAGTTTGTTTCTCGTCAGCCTTTTGATACTTTTCAT
>JANOQB010000683.1:0-5939 GCA_031422215.1 Cytophagales bacterium
GCACAACCATGTGCCAACGCAACGGCAATGACAATCACTATAATTTTTTTGATCATGTTGTATTTTTAAATTTTACCTTAACAAAGGTAAGATGTCCCATTCACAAAAAAATCAAAATTCTAATACAAATTCACCAACTGACTATGATTGTTCATAACTTTGTAAAAAAGTAGGATGTTTTATGAGGATTTTCGCCATAGGAAGAAATTACGCAGAGCACATTAAGGAGTTGAACAACGAACGCCCTGACGAGCCTGTTATATTCACCAAACCCGATACGGCCATCATCCGCAACAACGGGCCGTTTTATTATCCCGATTTTTCGAAGGACATACACCACGAGGTTGAGCTGGTGCTGAGGATATGCAAAGAGGGCAAGAACATTGAGGAAAAATTTGCTTCGAAATATTATGATGCCATTGGCGTGGGCATCGACTTCACCGCCCGCGACATACAAGCGAAGTTGAAAGAAAAAGGGTTGCCCTGGGATATTGCCAAAGGCTTTAACGGCTCCGCTCCTATCTCCGACAAATTCATTCCTGTGAGTGAATTCACCGACATACGCAACATCAATTTTAAACTTGAAATAGATGGACAAATAAAGCAACAAGGCAATACCAGCCTGTTGATTTTTCCGTTTGAATATATTATCTCGTACCTGTCAAAATTTTTTACGCTACGCGCAGGTGATTTGATTTTTACCGGCACCCCGAAGGGAGTTAGCCCCGTAGCCATTGGAAACACACTATCCGCCTATATAGAAAATGAGAAGCTGTTGGAATTTGAAGTTAAATGAAGTATTTTTTTGTCTGCTGATTTTTTGCGGAACAACGCACGCACAGTTTAGTCCTGACAAGACCCTTATGCCAAGCATTGGTTTGGCCGATTATCTGTTTCCCATCAAACCAGGCACCACGTGTACAGTCACCGGCACAATGGGCGAATTGCGCAATACGCATTTTCACGCGGGGTTGGATATTGATACTCCCTCGATTGGAGTACCGGTCCTTGCCGTTCATGATGGATTTATTTCCAAAGCCACTTGCACAACCAACGGCTATGGCAACGTACTTTTTATCACCCACCCCGATGGGAACACAACGGTGTATGCCCACCTCGAAGAATTTAAAGGCGCTGTTGCGGATTTTGTAAGGCACGAACGCTATACCCGAAAAGTTTCTGAAATAGAATTGCAATTTAAGCCCGGTCAATTTCCTGTGTCGCGTGGCGAGGTGATTGCCAAGTCGGGCAACACAGGCGGTTCGGGTGGGCCTCATCTTCATTTTGAAATAAGGAACAGCGACAACGAAGCCATTAACCCGTTGGTGTATGGTTTCATGGAAGTGAAGGACAACGTATCGCCATTGGCCATCAAGATCGCTTTGAAAACGTTGGACAATAGTTCGCGCATAAACGACCAGTTTGGACGCTTTGAATTTTCACTTGTAAGAAGCGGAACCACATTTTCACTTCTCCATCCTATTTTGGCAAGCGGCCAAATTGGTGTAGAGATATTAGCACACGACAAAATTGGAAACACGCGCTTTCGTCACGGCATCAATTACATTGACATGCGCGTGAACGACCAAATGGTGTTCACGCAATCCATAGATAAAATAATCCTGAACGAAAGCCGCAGGATACTTACCCTCATGGACTACAAGGTGTTGGAATTGAAAGGCTCGCGCTACAATAAATTATACATTGACGATGGCAACGAATTGGATTATTATTCGGGCAGTGCCAAAGAAAATGGCATTGGCGTTTTGGACGATGAAACCCATGTGGAGGTGAGCCTGAAAGATTTTAACGAAAACATAAGCAAAGTCAATTTCACATTAAAGCCATCCACGCTTGTGGATGAAACTCCTCTGCTGGGTATAATGACCAAACCTTATGAAACAGAAATCCACGAAAACACTCTTAAGCTCACTGTAAAAAATTGTTTGGACGAAAAGCCAATAGAAATCTGGCAACAAGGGAAGGCCACTTCGCTAACGGCAAGCTACAAAGGCAAAAACCAATCGGTTTACCTGATAAACTTGCTCCAGGTTTTGCCCGACTCGATCGCCACGTGTCAAGGTGTGGTCAATTATTTGTTCAAAGACCGTATCCCTTCCGAAACTGACTACAACTATTATAGCGACCTGGTGGATATCGAATTTCCTGACCGCGCATTATATGACACCACCTTTTTGTCGGTACGATATGACACGCTTCAAGCACAGGAAATTTTTAGCATCGGCAGCCGCACGGTTCCTTTGCACCACTCCATCCGGGTTACTTTAAAGCCGAAGGTGAATTATTTGCAAACCCGCGACCTGGGTGTGTACAGAAAAGAGGGCAACGCAATAAATTTTGTACGGAGCGAATGGAAAAACAACCGGGCCAGTTTCCAAACCTTGAGCTTCGGGGAGTTTACCATTTTGCGCGACACCGTGCCGCCCACGATAGCCAGCATACTCATCAATCCAAGCGCAGCCCGCTTCCGCATAAAGGACAACCTCTCGGGCATCGCCTATTTTGAAGCTCACGTAAATGGCGGTTGGTTGCTGATGGTGTATGATTATAAATCGGGCTATCTTAAATCCGAAAAACTTGACAAAACATTGCCCTTGAAAGGCGAGTTTGAATTGAAGGTGGTGGACCATGCAGGCAATGAAAAAATCTTCAAACAAAAAATATTGTAACGGTATGGCATTGACAGTTGGATCGAAAGCCCCTGATTTTAAAACCACCGATCAAGACGGAAAGGAAATAACACTCTCTGGCTTTAAAGGAAAAAAAGTAGTTCTTTATTTTTATCCGAACGATATGACACCCGGCTGCACTGCCGAGGCCTGTAACTTGCGCGACAACTACAAAGCACTTCAAAAGGCGGGTTATGAAGTACTTGGCATAAGCACCAACGATGAGAAATCGCATAGGAAATTTATTGAGAAAGAAAAACTTCCCTTCCGCTTGCTGGCCGATACAGACAAATCCGTTCACGGCAAGTATGAAACGTGGATTGAGAAATCAATGTATGGACGCAAGTACATGGGCACCGCCCGCATCACTTATATTATTGACGAAATAGGGATCATAGCAGAAGTGATTGAAAAGGTTGATACCAAGAACCATGCGGATCAGATTTTGGGAAAGTGATCCATTGCGCTGCTAAAAACCCACAGACCCGATCATCAAATCATCAAATCCTTTTTATATTCGCGCCAAAATCCCGCTCATGCCACAACCCGATATTGCCCATCTTAAGAAAGTTGCTTCACAAATCCGCAGGGACATCGTGCGTATGGTACACGCCTGCCAAAGCGGGCATCCTGGTGGATCGTTGGGCTGCACCGATTTTTTTGTTGCCCTCTATTTTCATGTGCTCAGGCATAATCCAAAATTCAATATGGATGGCACTGGCGAGGATTTGTTCTTCCTTTCCAATGGACACATTTCACCCGTTTGGTATGCCACCTTATCGCGCTCCGGATATTTTGATACAAAGGAATTGGCCACCTTCCGGATGTTGAACTCCCGCCTTCAAGGTCACCCGGCCACGCATGAACATTTGCCAGGCATACGGATTGCCTCTGGGTCGCTCGGTCAGGGATTGTCCGTTGCCATAGGTGCTGCTCAAACAAAAAAATTGAACGGAGACAAAAACTTAGTGTATGTGTTGATGGGTGATGGCGAGCAACAGGAAGGCCAGGTTTGGGAGGCATCGATGTATGCCGCGCACAACAAAGTGGACAACCTGATTGCCACCATTGATTATAATGGCCAGCAGATTGATGGGCCGGTGGACAAAATACTTTCTTTGTTGAATTTAAAAGCCAAGTGGGAAGCATTCGGTTGGATCGTGCAGGAATTTAATGGCAATCGTATAGAAGAGGTGGTGGCTGGATTGACCACCGCAAAATCGCTTGCCGGAAACGGCAAGCCCGTGCTCAACCTAATGAAAACCGATATGGGCTTTGGTGTTGACTATATGATGGGGTCGCACAAGTGGCATGGCGTGGCACCCAATGATGATGAATTAAAAAGGGCGTTGGCTCAATTGGAGGAAACGGTTGGGGATTATTGACCGAAAAAATATCACTCCTTCCTCAACCCTTTTATCACCACATTTCCGGTACCGTCCCTTTGGCAGGGATATCCAAATTCAGATTTTAGTTTTTTGGGGTCGTTGATGGTTTTGAAAAAATCATCCAAGAATTTTACTGTGGCTTTTTTATATCCTTCATCCAATAGGTCAGACGATGTGTAGGTCTCATAAATCTTTTCCTTGAGGGAATTGAAGTGAGCTATTACGTTATCAAACTGTTGTATGTCCTTCATGCAATATCCGCGATAACGCCTTTCCTTGGTAGAATTTAAGAGCAGAGCTTCGGCAGGCTTGGCATACGGGGCACCTACAATGCCGGCATGGTCAAAATCATAGGGCACCGTTGAAGAAAGCGTCATGCTATCAGGTGCAATCAACTTCACGTTTTGCAAATATTGAACTGACCAATCGGTGTTGCCGATCATATATTCAAACACAGCCATATTCAGAAAATCCTCAACCTTGGTTTGCTCTGGGCGCAACAACTTGCCTTCCACCAACGTGGAATTATTTCTATGGGTCATTTGCTCTTCCTCTTCAATCAACATCCCATAAAGGGGCTGATTATTTTTTGACTTCCCTTGGTCATCGTCCAATAAAAATTTTACCAAGCGAACGTCAAAACTTTTTGGTGTGATCAGATTATACAGTTTGTAAACAAGATACTCCCTGATCACATACTTTTCATCCCGGCAAGGGGTAACCAACTTTACTTTATCCTGTTCCCTGAAAATGGTGTTTTCATTTTGCTGTGCGAAGTTTATCAACAATGGTGGATAGGTGCAGTTGGCTTTTAATTTACGAAAGTGACCTCGTGCTTTTATTTTAACCGGTAGTGAGACAAGAATGCTGTCTTTGTCTTTATAAGTAAGGATAAGTGAGTGATATTGAGGGTCGTTTCCCCGGTCGTTCAACAGCCCTCTAACGTCCCCTTTCAAACTTAACACCAATGTCGAAGTATCGTCATACAAGGTTGGCGATTGTGAAAAAGCCAGCCACGGAAGTATGACCAACCAGAATATCACAAGAGAATTGGATTTATGAAACTTCATTATTTCTTACTTTTCTAAGACTTTTGCCCATCTCTCTAAGCAAATTCTTAGATGGTTTTGAGGATCAGCCCAAAAACCCATATTTTTTGAGCCCGTTCCTTCATCATAAAATCATGATGGGGCGCAAATTACTTACCCATCCGTTCTGTGAGCAATTTAATTTATAACTTACACCATTCTTACATCAGATTCAAGATTATATTTTAATTGTCAAACAAAAACCATCACCACCCAACCACAAAATATCATGAAAAATTACACCATTAGTTGCTTCAAGCCCAAAGTTTGGAATTCTAATTTTTGTGTATTGTTGATCTTCGCCATGTCGCTCGTCTCAGTTTCTGCCCTTGCACAGCAGCAACTCACGATGTCTGATTTTGTATTGTTTTCTGGAGCCGGTGTGCCAGGGGCTTCCACACCTGTAAGCCCTGGTTATGCCGTCCAACTTGGCTCAGGATCAAGTATTACTGGTGGCTCAATTGGAAGTTTAAGTCTGGTGAAAACCATAAGCACAGTTACAATTACAGGAAATGTTTTCAGTAAAGGGACGATCGCGCTTGCCAATAACAACAAAGTATCGGGTCTTATTGCAGCTTCGAATTTGCCGCTTGTGTCAGGAACAATTCTTTCTGTAGGTTCAAATGCCAACCTAAGTGGAAATATTGATGTGAACGGAAATGTTGTGGTAGGTGGAGGGGTTGTATCCGGCAAGGTTACACACCCAACAGGCACAACATACACAGGTCCAGCACCCTTGCTCGGGAATATTATCGGCACACCCAGCCTTCCTG
>JANOQB010000684.1:0-4490 GCA_031422215.1 Cytophagales bacterium
GAAAAAAACAAAAAAAAAGACCCACGACTGAACTAAAATTGAAACGTTTCACATTTATTCGCAAAATCTTAAAATCTTCTTATGTTTTTTTCTTCTACAAAAACAAAATTCTTTGGTTCATTACAATACTTAGATCAAGACGGCATTATGGTTGGCAATAGTTTAAACCGGATAAGTGGACGTTTGAACTTGGACCACACGGCCAACGATTGGCTAACCATAGGGTTTTCTATGAGCCTTGCCCGCACACTGAATGTGCGGTTGCCCGGAGACAATGCATTCTCTAATCCATTGCAAGCGGTGGCACTATTGCCAATGTCTCCATTTAAAGATCCAAACACCGGATTATCTACGGGTACTCCTCCAGGCGATGTTAATGTTGGATTGTATTATAACCCTCTCTTAAATATTGAATATGGACGCTTTGCTCAGGAAAGTTTCAGGAACTTGAGCAATGCGTATCTATCGGCTAAAATCATCTCTGGTCTGACTTTTAAATCAGAATTTGGAGTTGATTTATTAACTCAAAACGAAGAGGGTTATTTTCAATCCCAAACGATCAGAAACCAAACCCGCGCTACTAACGGTGTTGGCACAAACAATGGAGCCTTTGTCGTTAATTACAACACCAACAATTATTTTAATTACATTAAAGAATTTGGGAAAAGTGCGATTGATGTCACCGCGGGTATGCAGTATCAGCAGTCCACTACCAAGACTAACTTTATTGAGGGTTTAGATTTTCCATCCGATTCGTATAAAAAAATTGCCAGTGCAGCAACCAAATCGGGTGGTAGCTCAACCGAAACGAATTTTCGGTTCAACTCTTTATTCTTTAGGACCAACTACAAATTCAATGAACGTTACCTCGCAACCATTAGTGTTCGCAGAGATGGTTCTTCTCGCTTTGGCTCTAATTCCAGGTATGGGGTCTTCCCGGCTGGCTCATTGGGTTGGGTTATGTCAGAGGAGAATTTCTTAAAGAGCATTAATACCATAAGCTTTTTAAAACTCAGGGCGAGCTACGGGCAAGTAGGAAATGCAGAGATTGGCAACTTCCCCCAATTAGGGTTGTTCTCTGGTGATGCAGGATATGCAGGGGCTGCTGGCCAGCGCCCATCACAACTTGGAAATCCGGATTTGAAATGGGAGACTACAGCCCAAATGGATGTAGGAATAGATTTTGGTTTGTTTGATAATCGGTTGACTGGTGAAATTGACTACTATGAGAAGAAGACTTCGGGGTTGCTGTTAAACGTGAATGTTCCGGCAACTTCTGGATTTATGACTCAAACGCGGAACGTAGGTAAGCTGGAGAATAGTGGATTTGAATTGGTATTAAACAGTCAAAATTTTACAGGAAAATTCAAATGGAGCACCAATTTCAATATGGCCTTCAATAAAAACAAGGTAGTGGATATACAAACCCAGATTATTGAAGCAAGTTTCTTCAACCGGGTAATGGAAGGACAGCCGGTGGGAGTTTTCTATACGGTAGAGTATGCTGGAGTAGATCCTGCCAATGGCGATGCCTTGTTTTATAAAAATGTGAAAAATGCAGATGGAACAATTGACAGAAGCACCGTTGCACCATCGGCTTATGCACAAGCTCAACGTGTTGCTGTTGGTAATCCCAACCCCGATTACATTGTTGGCCTGACAAATAATTTTTCCTATCAGGGTTTTGATCTTACCGTATTTTTTAATGGTGTGTTTGGAAACGAACTGTCAACTTACGGAATGGGACGTTACTCTTCGGCCAACATGAGGTTTGAGGATAATCAAACAGTTGATCAGATAGACGCATGGACAACACCGGGGCAAATTACAAATATTCCCCAGGCCAGGTTCTTTGCAAACAATGGAGCGCAGTTGAGCAGCCGCTATGTTGTGGACGGGTCTTTCGTGCGGCTACGCAACATCACCTTAGGATATAACATACCGGCCAGGCTGCTTTCCAAAGCCAAACTGGATAAAGTGAGGATATATACCTCTGCCCTGAACCTGCTTACATTTACCGATTATCCTTACTGGGACCCGGAAGTGAATGCAGATTTTCAGGATACCAACGTGGCTAAGGGAAATGATTTTTATACCCCTCCACAGCCAAAGACAATCTTGTTTGGTGTAAATATTAGTTTCTAAAATTCCGTATAATGAAATTTAAAACAACAGATATGAAAAAATATTCTTGGATGAGATTGCTATTACTGTTAGCAGTTATAGCAGGGTGTGACGATAAATTGGATGTTGCACCTACTCAAAGCATTGATCAGGGGCAGGCATTATCAACAGAAAAAGATGTGCTTGTTACGATGATCGGTACGTATGACGGGCTTCAACTCGCAGCCACGTATGGTGGCAACATGATGGTTTTAAGTGAACTTATAGGCAACACAGATGACATCTTATTTACGGGAACATTTGCCGGGCTCAGCGATGCTTGGAAAACTGAAATGGTTGCTACCAACGACAATGCTTTGTCTACCTGGCGGGATGCTTACGTTGTTATCAATCGGTGCAATAACGTACTATCAGCGTTGGACAAAATAACTTCCGCAACGGCTACTCGCGACAGAGTTGAGGGTGAGGCATTGTTTATCCGGTCGGCCATGTATTTTGAACTCATTCGTTTGTATGCCAAAACATGGGATGATGGTGACAACTCCACAAACCCTGGGGTGCCGCTTGTTTTAGAGCCAACTAAGAACATAACGGATGCGGATTTTAAAGCAAGGAATTCCGTTGCTCAAGTTTATCAACAAGTGATCACAGATTTAACACGGGCAGAAACTTTATTGCCAAACACAAATGGAATTTATGCTACCAAAAATGCGGCAGCGGCAGTTATGTCCAGAGTGAAACTAGCTCAAGGGGCAAACGGATCAACGCCTGCTCAACTAACCGCCCTTGCAGAAGCGCGTGATGCCGCCAATAGAGTCATTATTTCAAACCGGCATACTCTTGCTGCGACTTTCAATGGTGCTTGGTTTACCTTCATCAATAATTCCGGAAACAGTCCATCAGAATATATTTTTTCCATGAAAGTAACGGCACAGGATGGAACGAATGCAATTAATACCTATTTCGGTACCAATGCAGGAGCAGGCACCGCAGGGCGCAGTGATTGCAAAATCACAGCTGCTCACATAGCCAAGTATGAAGCTACGGATGTAAGGAGAGGTTATTTTGTTGTTGTGGGTGGAAGAAATTATACCCGCAAGCACCTTGATAGATTTGGAAATGTACCAATCGCAAGGGTTGCAGAAATGTATCTTACCCGTGCAGAAGCAAATTTTAGATTGGGGACTTCAATTGGGGACTCTCCACTAAATGATGTTAACAGGATCAGAGCCAGAGCTGGCTTGGCTGCCCTTGCTTCTATTGCCAACGTGGGGGTCATTTTAAATGAGCGCTACTTGGAGCTTGCCTTTGAAGGAAGCAGGCTTCATGATGTTAAGCGCACAAGAGGGACTCAATCTGTCACACCTTGGAATAGCCCAAAGCTTATTTTCCCTATTCCGCAAAGGGAGATTGACACAAATAAAAGTTTAGTACAAAACACTGGCTATTAATTGAGATCGAACTAAAACCGAAGAGGCTGCCCAACAAGCAGCCTCTTCTCATTATATCCAATCCCAATAATTTCTTTATCTGATCATCTTCAACAGCACACTCAACCGGGTCTTCAAATTTCTTCTGTCGACAATAAAATCCAGGAAGCCGTGATCCAATACAAACTCGGAACTTTGAAATCCTTTCGGCAAATCTTTACCAATTGTTTCGCGTATAACGCGTGGCCCGGCAAAACCAATGAGCGCATTGGGTTCGGCAATATTGAAATCGCCCAGCATGGCATAAGAAGCCGTAACACCACCGGTGGTTGGATCGGTGAGCAATGAGATGTATGGAATCTTTGCTTCATCAAGCAAAGCAATCTTGGCCGAAGTCTTGGCCATCTGCATCAACGAAAGTCCGGCTTCCATCATGCGCGCTCCACCAGAGCGGGAGATCATCAAAAATGGTTTCTTTGTTTTTAAGCTGTGATCCATGGCTCGGGCAATTTTCTCGCCTACCACAGAACCCATCGAGCCACCAATAAAGTTGAAGTCCATGCAGGCAATGGTAATTTCCAACTCGTTCATTTTGCCGTAAGCCGTGCGCACAGCATCTTTTAGGTTTGACTTTACCTGCGACTCTTTAATTCTTTTTGGATATGGTTTGGTATCGGTGAACTTGAGAGGGTCGGCCGACTCCATGTTGGCATCCAACTCAGTGAATTCGTTGTTGTCGAAGAGGATTTCAAAATATTCTTGTGAACCGATTTTTACGTGATACTCTTCTTCGGGAACCACGTAAGCATTGTTCTTCAGCTCGCGCGTATGTACAATTTTTCCTGCGGGAGATTTAAACCAAAGCCCATCGGGCACTTCCCGTTTGGCTTCAGTGGGGGTCATTATCCCTTTATCGGTGCGTTTGAACCACGGCAT
>JANOQB010000685.1:0-7460 GCA_031422215.1 Cytophagales bacterium
TAATGAAGAATGGAATCAAGAGATTAATTCTCTAAAATTGAACCTAATAATCAACTAGCACACAAAGAACTATTAAATCAATAACCAAAAAGCCACAAGAACTTCGTGGACCTTCGAGCCTTCGTGTCTTCGTGGTTCAAACCAACAACAACTATGAGAATTGATAAAACCCAAATCCAAAAACACAACAACAAACTGTACTCTTTACACCAAAGAAAAGTAAAGCAACTTGTCAGTGAAAATCCCAATGCAAAATGGGTCATCAACAAATTGGTTGATTTTCAGATTGCCATACCCAGTTGGGCACTGGGCACGGGTGGCACACGCTTCGGACGGTTTTCCGGTGGCGGTGAACCCCGTAACCTGGAAGAAAAAATTTCTGATGTGGGGCTTTTGCACTACCTCAACAAATCGAGTGGTGCCATCTCGCTTCACATTCCGTGGGATATTCCCACGAGCACTCGAAAAATAAAAGCACTTGCAGCCGAGCATGGATTAACGTTCGATGCGGTGAACTCAAATACCTTTCAAGATCAACCTGGACAAAAACACAGTTATAAGTTTGGATCGCTGCAACATGTAAATGCCAAAGTCCGCCAGCAGGCCATTGATCACAACATTGACGTGATAAAATATGGAAAGGCTTTAGGTTCAAATTCAATTACGGTTTGGCTATCAGATGGCTCCTGCTTTCCAGGGCAATTAAATTTCAGAAAAGCATTTCAACGGACGCTCGAAGGCTTGCGGGAAATTTATGCCGCGCTGCCCCGCGATTGGAAAATGTTTGTCGAGTACAAAGCCTTTGAGCCAAACTTCTATTCTATGACGGTGGGTGATTGGGGGCAATCGTATTTGTATGCGAGCAAACTCGGACCCA
Source organism: Cytophagales bacterium (assembly GCA_031422215.1). Classification (GTDB taxonomy): domain Bacteria; phylum Bacteroidota; class Bacteroidia; order Cytophagales; family Cyclobacteriaceae; genus ELB16-189. Next base: position 878 of record JANOQB010000685.1, read on the forward strand.
AGGCTTACACATTGGTGGACCTCGGCCATCATTTGCCCAATGCCAACATCGAGCAAATCGTATCGCTGTTGCTGATGGAAGGAAAACTCGGTGGCTTTCATTTTAATGATTCTAAATTTGGTGATGATGACTTGACTGTTGGCAGCATCAATCCTTATCAGCTCTTTTTGATTTTCAATGAATTGGTGGAAGGCATGGACGCCAGAAAATTGAACCACGCCACCGACTTGGGCTGGATGATAGATGCCTCGCACAATGTAAAGGATCCACTGGAAGATTTGCTGCAATCTGTTGAAGCAATAAAGATTGCTTATGCACAAGCATTACTTGTTGATCGCAGAGAACTAAGCCGTGCACAGGAAGCCAACGATGTGACAAGAGCACAGGAAATTTTACAGCAAGCCTATCGCACCGATGTGCGCCCGATGGTAGCCGAAGCAAGATTGAAAGCCGGGGCAGCATTGCAACCGATACGATTGTTCCGCGAGTTGGATGTTCGAAAGCAACTGATCACTGAGCGTGGATTAAAAACCGTAGCAACAGGACTTTGAGTTTTATATTTTAAATCTTCCATCTCAAATCTCACATCTCATGTCCACCCCTGTCATCGCCATCTTCGACATCGGCAAAACCAACAAGAAAGTTTTTCTCTTCGATGAGGATTACAAAATCCGTTTTGAACGGTCTGTTAAGTTGCCGGAAATCAACGATGAGGATGGATTTCCCTGCGAGGATGTTCACGTGCTCACCCAGTGGGCAAAGGAATCCTTTCAGGAAGTATTGGCACAAAATGAATTTGAAGTTAAGGCATTGAATGTTTCTGCTCATGGAGCAAGTTTTGTTCATGTGGATGTAAAAGGTAAACCTGTGGCACCACTCTACAATTACCTGAAACCTTTTCCCGAAGAACTAAAGCAAAAATTTTACAACTCTTATGGAGGTGAAAATGATTTTGCCAGGATCACGGCTTCACCCATACTCGGCCACCTCAACTCAGGCATGCAACTTTATTGGCTCAAACACGAGCGACCGGAAATTTTCAAGCACATAAAATATTCCCTGCACTTGCCTGAATACATCAGTTATTTGTTCACAGGTAAATATGTTTCGGGCATTACCAGCATCGGGTGCCACACCAACCTGTGGGATTTTACAAAGAGCAACTATCATGAATGGGTGGCGATAGAAAGCGTAGAGGAAAAACTTGCTCCGGTGGAATCCTCAACGCATGTTGAATCCATTCATGTAAAAGACCATTCCTTCCTGGCAGGCATTGGTTTGCACGATAGCTCGGCTGCACTCATCCCTTATCTGCAATATTTTAATGATCCCTTTGTGTTATTGTCAACGGGCACGTGGAGCATAAGCCTGAATCCTTTCAATAACTCGAAGTTGAGTGCCGATGAATTGAAAAAGGATTGCTTGTGCTATTTAACGTACGAAGGCAACCCGGTAAAAGCCTCGCGTTTGTTTGCCGGGCAAATCCACGATGAAGCAGTAAAAAAATTAACTGAACAATTTCATACCGATGAAGATTATTACAAGCAAGTTCTCTACAATCCCCAAATAAAAATTTTCCAAACAGATTTTCCAGCCTCGTTTGAAGAGGCATATCATCAATTGATTGCCAATCTTGTTATCAAACAAAAAGAATCCACCGACTTGATCATGCAGGATACTGTTAAAAACATTTTTGTGGATGGCGGCTTTAGCAAGAATGCAATCTACATGCAAATGCTGGGGAAAATTTACCCTGCTCACAACGTGTATGCTGCCGACTTGCACCAGGCCTCATCGTTGGGCGCGGCTTTGGCGATTCATGATGCATGGAATAGAAAGCCAAAGCCTGGTGCGTTAATCGCTTTGGCCGAAGTAAGATAACCTCACATACAAAACTATCTTTGATTTCCTGTATAGGTTGCATATCTTGATCCCAATGGATAAAAATTTACTTGTTCAAAAAAGGGATACCCTCCATATCCGGCTCCCAATTGTATTGTTTTTTTTATTTATCATGCCGATTTCCTTGTTGGCACAGGATGTTTCCCAAGATGAAACCACTTTCTGGCTTTGGACTTTTCTTGGGAGGCTCCATCCCATGGTTGTGCATTTTCCGATCAGCTTGTTGTTTGTTGCTTTGCTTTTAGAAATGATTGCTTGGAAAAAAAAGAAGGCAGATTTTCAGTTGGCCATAAAGATGTTGATTGGAGTGGGGGCGTTGTCGGCAATGGTTTCGGTGGTGCTTGGACTGTTGCTTGCCAACGCAGGGGACTACGGGAGTTCGGTTCCCATTCACCAATGGACGGGGATCGGCACACTGGTGCTGGCGGTTGCTACCACTTTTAGTTATTTCAAAAGTTCGCGAACTGTTCAGAAAACTTTGCTTGCGGTTTCAACTCTGTGTGTTTTGGTGGCTGGTCATTTTGGAGCTACGCTTACGCACGGTGAAGATTATCTTTCAAGTGCCTGGCCATCGAGCGGAACATCCGATCAAAAACTTTTTTCATTCACGGAAATAAAAGGGCCGCTCAACCAAGCACAGATACAAGAACTGAATTTGCAGGTGCGCACCATCTTGGCTCACAATTGCTACAGTTGTCATGGTCGCGCGAAATCGAAAGGGAAGCTGCGGTTGGATACCAAAGAATTTATTTTTACCGGAGGTGAAAATGGGGAGGTGATTGTACCCAACCATCCTGAGCAAAGTGAACTCATCAGGCGGATCAATCTTCCGCGCCACAATAAAGATAAAATGCCTTCGAAGGGCGAACGGCTTTCCAATGCGGAGATAGAAGTTTTGGAATCGTGGGTGAAGCACGGTGCACCGTGGCCAGAGGGAAAGGAAAAAAGTGTGTATCGGGTGGCCTCGCTGGAGCCTCGTATGCCTGCGTTGCCGGCTGCAACGGAAAACGCCACTCTTCCGCTCGACCGATTTGTAAGCGAATATTTTATGAGAAATAAAATCAAGTGGCAAAAATCGGTGGACGACAGAACATATATCCGTAGGGTCTATCTCGATGTGATTGGTTTGTTGCCGCCACCCGATTCGGTTGATGCGTTCATACGAGATACACGGAAGGACAAACAAGATAGGCTGGTGCGCTCGTTGTTGAGCCGAGATGCGGACTATGCACAACATTGGATTACGTTTTGGAACGATGCGCTGCGCAACGATTACAGCGGCACAGGCTACATCACTGGCGGGCGGTTTGATATCACGAAATGGTTGTATGCTTCGTTGAAAGAAAATAAACCATACGATGCTTTTGTTCGTGAGTTGATCAATCCAACCAAAGAGTCCAATGGATTTATTGCTGGCATAAAATGGCGCGGCACCATCAACGCAAGCCAGCGCACCGAGATGCAAGCGGCACAAAATGTTTCACAGGTATTTCTCGGGCTCAACATCAAGTGCGCTTCCTGCCACGATAGTTTTATCAACGATTGGAAATTGGACGATGCCTATGCCTTCGCAAATATTTTTGCTGATACTGTTTTGGAAATAAACCGGTGCGACAAACCCACGGGAAAATTTGCCGGCAGGCGGATTCTTTTTCCTGAGTTGGGCAACATTGATTCTACAGCTTTCACGAAAGATCGCTTGAAGCAATTGGCCGAATACCTCACGCAACCCAAAGACGGGCGGCTTTATCGCACATTAGTGAACCGGGTGTGGGCGCAGTTGATGGGGCGCGGCATGGTGGAGCCCGTGGATGCGATGGACAACGAACCGTGGAGCCAGGATTTATTGGATTGGCTCGCCTCCGATTTTGTTGCCAATGGGTATGACATAAAAAAATTGATGTTCACCATACTCACTTCACAAACCTACAAGCTGCCATCGGTGAGTGTGAAAGAAGCAGAACATATAGTGGCACCTGATTTTGTTTTTAAAGGCATGTTGAGAAGGAGATTGACAGCCGAGCAATTTGCCGATGCCGTAAGCATAAGCATGCAACCGATGTACCCCGACAGTGCGATGGCCCTCAAACTTTTGCCAGCCACTATCAAAAGCGAAATCCCCTTTCCCCGTGCAGCTTTGGTAAAAAATGATCCGTTCCTGATTGCGCTGGGAAGACCAACACGCGAAACGGTTTCCACAAGCAGAGCTTCGCAGGCCAATTTATTGCAGGCGTTGGAACTCACCAATGGTGTGCAATTCAATTTTGCAGTGCAACGTGGAGCGGCTTCTTGGAAAGAAAAATTTCCCGATGTGACAACCCTGATAAAACAAGTTTATAAAAATATGCTTGGCCGAATGCCGAATGGTGAGGAAGAGGCCATCGCTCTAAAAGTATTGGGGCAATCACCATCAAATGAAACCGTTCAGGATTTTATGTGGGCGATGGCGTTGCACCCGGAGTTTCAGTTGGTGTATTGATTTATCAAAAAGAAAATCGTACGTGGGACATTGGCAGACATATGACGGTGTCCCAGTTGTCGCCAAAGTCCCACGAAAAAATTTAACTGACAGCGAATCGAAAAAACCTAAAAAAATTTCCCATGAACCCCACTTGGAACAGGCGTGAATTTCTAAAAAAAACCAGCGCGGCTACGTTAGCGGCTTTGGCTGCGGGTGCGCCTGTGGCTGGGCTGCTGAATGGATGTGTGAACAAAATTGCACAGCCATCTACTGCGGATACGGTGATCTTGTTGTGGATGGCAGGCGGCATGGCGCACACCGAAACCTTCGACCCGAAAAGATATACTGCATTTGAAAAAGGGATGGAAGGCAACCGCGTGCTGAGCACGTTCAAGTCGTTGCCGACTGCGCTGGATGGAATTAATTTTTCGGAAGGGCTGCAAGCAATTGGAAGCGTGATGGACAAGGGCACATTGATACGCTCGTACGTGGCGGGCGACTTGGGCCATATCCTTCACTCGCGGCATCAGTATCATTGGCACACTTGCTACGAGCCACCACAAACTGTGGCGGCCCCGCACATAGGCTCATGGATTGCAAAAGAATTGGGCGCGAACAATCCGGTGATACCGGCCTTCATCGACATCGGGCAACGCTTCACAGTGGGCGAGGCGGAAGAGTTAAAAGCATTTCATACGGCTGGTTTTTTGGGAAATGAGTTCGGGCCATTTTTTATTCCCGACCCAAGTCAGGGTTTGGAAAGTGTGCGGCCTCCTGTTGGCATGGATGCGAAACGGTTTGAGGCGCGCAACAAATTGTACAACGAACTGATCAACAAAAGTCCGGTGAGAGAATTTGGAAGTGACTATCAGCGTGAGTCGTTGAAGCGCTCGATGGAGCAAGCCTACGCGCTGCTCAACTCACCCGAAGCAAAAGCATTTGACTTGAGCTTGGAACCGAAAGAAGTTTTTGATACGTACAACACAGGCCGCTTTGGTCTTGGATGTTTGCTGGCTCGAAGGCTCACTGAACAAGGCGCGCGCTTCATCAGCGTGACCACAGAGTATGAACCGTTCGTAGGTTTCGACACGCACGAGAACGGCCACACGCGCATGGTTGGCATGAAGAAAATGATTGACGCGCCCGTGGCACGATTGATAAAAGATTTGGACAAGAGCGGGCGGTTGGACAGAACGTTGGTGATACTCGCGAGTGAGTTCAGCCGCGACATGATGGTGGAAGGTAGGCCCGACCTGAAAGTGCTGGAGCAGGTGAACCAACCTGATATTTTATCCGAGTTAAAATTTTATGGCATGCACCGCCACTTTACCGATGGCTGCTCGATACTGATGTTTGGCGGTGGGATAAAAAAAGGTTTTGTGTATGGCAAGACGGCCGATGAGCGGCCATGCAAAACCATTGAGAACCCGGTGAAGATTGCCGAGATACACCAAACGATTTATCATGCGTTGGGGATTGCACCCGAAACGAATTATGAAATTGAGAAGCGGCCATTTTATACTACGCCCGATGGGAAGGGAGAGGCGGTGAGGGAGTTGTTGGGGTAAGTGAGGAGAGGAAATGATAACCACCGAGGGCACTGAGTTTTCACAAAGGGTTTATGCCCTGCATCGTCTCCTGTTCAATTAATGCGAAAAGTAATTGCCTGTGGATTATCCCCGTGTCTGTCAGGCACCAAAAGAAACAGCAGAAATGGAAACCTAACGTACTTTTACATGAATGCGCTCACGGACAACCAACACGAACAGTGTGACAAAATAAAGCAGGATACCCAAGCCTGTAAGAATGCCACTCACCTTGCGCACGTCTGTACTTAAAAAAGAATCCGCAATCAGCCTGAGCAAAAGTGAGCCTTGCACAAGAAATAGCCAACCATACAAAACGGGATGATACGGCTTGGTAGTAATTCCGAGAACACCTGGCAAAATAATCGGACCATGTGCAAAAATCATGGCAAATGTATAGCCGATAAAAAAACTATGTACGAGTATATCGTATGAATAAGCGGCATCTGGAAGCGTGATCAACAAAACACTATGGATAATCAGCCAACTGTTGGCGATCAAAAGTGCAACCGAAGAGAATCGTGTCAACCCTTCTTTTTTTAATCCGATACGGATCACATCATGTTGCAGCATCCATATAGCCACACTTGTCATGGCAAGAGCGGAAAAGTATTTGCCCATGCCATGAAAGGGC
>JANOQB010000686.1:0-4049 GCA_031422215.1 Cytophagales bacterium
CGAAAAATGACAATTATGCCTTATATCTGAAAAAGGCCAATGCGTATAAGCTGTCAATTTTCGGAACGATATTCCCCTCGATAACTTACAACTTCAAATTTTAAGCATTAAGCCGGAATCTCCACATCCGCCAAAGCGGAAGTGCTTTGTTGCAGAATCTCAATCTCCTCACCGTCTTTAGTCAAGAACTTGAATTCGGTGATGGCCATGGAAGAATCTTTCACTAAAGTTACCCAACGCTTATACTTGAAGAACCACTTCACGCGCGGTGAAATAAATCCTGCAGTGAAATAAGCATGCAAGTATGGATGAAGTGCCATCACCAATCCTTTCTCGTTTTGCTTCACCAGCAAATGCTCCAAGTGAAGTTCAATTTGATCGGACACCAATATGGAGGCAGTGATTTTTCCGGTGCCGTTGCAAGTAGGGCAAACTTCCTTTGTGGCAATGTTCATCTGCGGGCGCACGCGTTCGCGCGTAAGTTGCATCAACCCAAACTTGGAGAGGGGCAGCACCGTATGCTTGGCGCGATCTCGCTCCATCTCTTCTTTGATAGTGTTGAAAACAACCCGTTTGTTTTCGGCATTGCGCATGTCAATAAAGTCAATCACGATAATGCCCCCCATGTCGCGCAGGCGAAGCTGGCGGGCCACCTCTTTGGCAGCTTCAATGTTCACCGAAAGGGCCGTGGTTTCCTGGTTTTCTTCGCGGTTGGATTTGTTGCCGCTGTTCACATCAATCACGTGAAGAGCCTCGGTATGTTCAATGATCAGGTAGCCGCCACCTTTTAGGCTTACGGTTTGCCCAAAGGCAGACTTAATCTGCTTCTCTATACCATAATGTTCAAAGATTTTTGCCTTACCGGTGTACAGTTTGGCAATTTTTTCTTTATCCGGGGCTATTGTGCGGATGTAGTTCTTAACCTCCTCAAAAATCTTTTTGTCGTCAATGTGCACATTGTCAAACGATTCGTTGAGCACATCGCGCAATACAGAGGAGGTTTTGCTAAGCTCACCAATCATTTTATCGCGCGGGTTTGCTTCTATCATGCGGGTGGTGCCTTCCTCCCAGGTTTTCACCAGGTTGCGCAGGTCTTTGTCCAATTCAGCCACTTCCTTCCCTTCGGCCACAGTGCGTATGATCACGCCAAAGTTTTCGGGTTTTATGGATTGTATGAGGCGCTGAAGACGCTTACGCTCTTCGCTGCTTGAAATGCGCTTGGAAACATTTACTCCAGAGGAGAATGGCACTAAAACCAGATAGCGTCCTGCTATCGATATCTCGCACGAAAGTCGCGGGCCCTTGGTGGAAATGGGTTCTTTCACCACTTGCACCGGTATCAACTGGCCCTTGGAAAGTTGCTGGGCTATTTTCCCATGCTTGTCAATCTCTTTCTCAAGTTGGAATTTATCCAGCTTACCACCTGTGATCTTCTTGGTTCGGACGAGTTTGGTGAACTTCTGCAACGAACTGAACTTCGGCCCCAGATCCAGATAGTGAAGGAATGCATCCTTTTCGTATCCGATATCGATGAAAGCTGCGTTCAGCCCCTGAACAACTTTTTTAACAGTGCCCAGATAAATATCACCTACTACAAACTTGCTGCCTTCCTGGTCTTCGTGGAATTCTACAAGCTGTTTGTCTTTAAGAAGGGCTATGCGACATCCGTCCTGAGTAGCGCTAATTATAAGTTCATTACTCAAAACTTTAAAAATTTAGACCTTAAGCCCCTCTCATTTGGAGAGGGGTTGGGGTGAGGTTTATTTCTTTTTGTGTCTGTTCTTTCTCAAGCGCTTCTTGCGCTTGTGAGTGGCCATTTTGTGTTTTTTTCTTTTCTTACCACTTGGCATAATGCGTTTTGGTTTGGCCTCATCCGTCCGCTTTTGGCGCACACCTTCTGCTACGGAGAAGGGAGATGAGAGGGTTTAACAATTAATTAATCTATTTTAAATCTTTCAGATATGAATCTACTGTGGCTTGCACGGCCGGATCCTTATCCATTTGTTTTACTTTTTCAAACTGCTCACGCGCTTTGTCTTTATTGCCTTTGTTCATGTAAGCGACTCCCAACAAAAGCTGACCTTGCACATGCGCTGGGTTTACGGCTATCAGTTCGTTAAACCTTTCTATGGCGCGGTCATATTGACCCGATTGAATGGAGAGCATGCCCATGTTAAAGAGGGCAAATTCATTTTTAGGATCTTCGGCCAGCACTTCGCGCATCATGGTTATCCCCTGCATGGGCGCTTTGGAACTCAGGTAGGTCATCGCCATTTTGGTTTTTACCTCTAAGTTCTTTGGCTCAGTGGCCAAAACTTTTCCAAGCCACGATCGCGTTTTCTCCGCCATCTGCTCTTGCTTTTCGGGGCCCATGGCAAAGGTGTATGCTTCGTAATAGCTGTTGCCGGCTTTTAAAAAACTTTCCGTGGTGTTTAAGAACGTTGCTGCTTGCTCGGCATACCAAGCTGCGCTGTCGAACTGACCCGCTTGCGTGTATAGGCTTCGCAAAGAGTCGGCAAAGATAGCATTTTTTTGATTCGGGCTTCCCTGAATGTATTGCGACCTGATATTCTTTATCGACTTAGCAATATTGGCAGGCACTTCGCTGTGTGCTACGGGCTTGGAAGCCTCAGCCGGGGCATCTCCTTTTAGCTGACTTTCATTTTCCACTACCGACTTTGGCAACAGAAATATGAGCCAAACCAAAGCGGCCACCACAAGTACTAAAATGATCCGGGTTTTTAACATTGGGTATCGTTGTTCGCTGGCGGTTATTAGTCGTTCGTTGTGCTTTCAACAACGATCAGCCAACCCCTAACAATTATTTTTCAGCCAACTGCTTTACCTTGTCGCTGTTCTTGATTTTGTTGATAAAAATCTTGGCGGGTTTAAAGCTGGGGATGAAATGCTCCTCAATCACAATAGCTGTGTTGCGCGAAATGTTGCGGGCTATTTTTTTCTTTCTTTTTTTATTGATGAAGCTGCCGAAACCGCGAACATAAATATTGTGACCGCTGGCCATGTTAGATTTGACAATATTGAAAAATGCTTCTACCGATGCAGAAACATCTGCCTTGTCGATTCCGGTTTTGTCTGCGATTTGATTGATTACGTCTGCTTTGGTCACGGTGGTGAAGTTTTGGTTTGTGGTACTGACTGCCCTAAAAATTCAGGAGGGCAAATTTAACCCAGTTTGTTCAAACGCAAAATGAATTTGTTGATAATCACGCAGATGGCCGTAAATTATCAGGCGAAACTACCAGAACGTATGGTGAATATGATGCGTATTTCAGACATTCGCACCCTTTGAGACCAAAAACGTGAACAAAACAATTTTTTCAAAGAAAATTATTTCCTGGTACGAACAAAACAAGCGCGACCTGCCGTGGCGGCACACCATCGACCCCTACAAAATCTGGCTTTCGGAAATAATGCTGCAACAAACCCGCATTGCGCAAGGGTTGCCGTACTATCAAAAGTTCATTGAAACGTTTCCTGATGTTATCTCATTGGCCAACGCAAAGGAAGACCGTGTGCTCAGGCTTTGGCAAGGATTGGGCTATTACTCGCGCGCCAGAAACCTTCACGCCTGTGCAAAAAAGATTACGTCCGAACTTGACGGAAAATTTCCGCAGACTTTCGATGAACTAAAAAACCTTCCGGGCATAGGCACTTATACCGCAGCAGCCATTGCGTCCATTGCTTTTCGCGAACCGGTAGCTGTAGTGGATGGAAATGTCTATCGTGTGCTCGCCAGGGTTTTTGGTATTGATCTGGACATTGCCAGCAGCGAGGGCAAGGCTTATTTTTTTAAGAAAGCCAATGAGTTGATTGATATGGAGCGTCCCGATTTATTTAATCAGGCTGTGATGGAATTTGGGGCACTGCATTGCACCCCACAAAACCCACAGTGCGGGCCGTGCATTTTTATCCGATCGTGCGTGGCCTGCCAAAAAGAGCTGCAAAACATGCTGCCAGTGAAAGAAGGGAAACAGAAAGTAAGAAAACGATACTTTATTTATATAGTGATTGAGCACCGGGGCCGTTTG
>JANOQB010000687.1:0-4046 GCA_031422215.1 Cytophagales bacterium
GAAAGACCAAAATCAGCATGGCCTCTGTCCATCCAAATTCCCGAAATAGAGTCATAGCGTAAAAGATGGACAAAGTTATAAATCAATTGCTCATGACAACTGTGTGCATTTCAAAAAGCACACCATTCCAGTATGACCTCCAAGGTTTTAAAAACTTGGAGGTCTTTAGAACATTCCTTTTTGAAATGGACCCTGGCAACTCGATGAGGGTGTGCCAGAACTTAATTTTTCTTAACATTGCCCCCAACAAATTTTTGAGGCATAATGAAAAAAGCGATCCCCTATATTTTTATACTCGTACTGTTCGTTGTTGCTTTTAGTGTAAAGCAATGCCGGGAGGGCCAACCTCCTATTGAAGTTGAGAAAGAAGTTAATTCAAAGGACAATCGTGCTGAACCCACTAAGCAATCGGACAATGGCAAAAGCAACTTAGATGATTTCAGGGACGCTGCCTCTGAATATTTTTTCACCAAACATGCGCGGTGCCGCATGAAATGCAGGAACATAACACAGGAGGAGGTGAAAGAAATTGTGCGAAAAGCTGAAGTGAATTATAACAAAAGCGAATTGGATGCCGCGCAAGGCGCCAAGTATGCATTGGAAGGTTATACATCGAGAGACAAACAGCACGTGCGCATTATTGTGGCACCCAAGCAAAATCACCTAACCATTGTGACCGTAATCGATCTCGATTACGATTGGGAGTGCCCAAGTTGCAAGTAAGTAAAACTTTCAAAATAACTTCCACATAGGGTCGTCCCTCTGGGACTTATCCTCTTCACTCAACCATATCCTGCTACCATAAGGCCGTCCGCCAATGGCGGACTATGGCGGACGAAGATTCAAGCTATGCCAAAAATCCCGTAAGGGATGACCTTATGGTAGAGGGGTGTTTACGTTATGAAGTAAGTCCCAGAGGGACGACCATATATCAGGGCTGTTATTTTCCCTAATATTTGGGGAAGTTATTTTGACAATCTCTCTAAATGAAAAGTGACAATTGACAATTGAGAATAGGCATTTGACAATTCTTTGTCATCTGAACAATTTGTCAACGGTTAACTTATAAGGCCAACTTCTCTTTAAAAAAGCCCACCGTCCTCTGCCAGGCAAGTTCCGCTGCGGCTTTGTCGAAGCGAGGTGTGCTGTCGTTATGAAATCCGTGGTTTACGTCAGGATAAATACGAGCTGCGTATTCTTTTTTGTTTTCCTTAAGTGCTTTTTCGTACGCTGGCCATCCTTCATTCACCCGTGTGTCGAGGCCGGCATAATGAAGCAGGAGTGGAGCTTTGATTTTCGGAACATCTTCCACCGCAGGTTGACCGCCATAAAAAGGAACAGAGGCCGATAACTCCGGAATCCGGACGGCCATCATGTTTGAAATCCATCCGCCAAAACAAAATCCAACTACACCAACCTTGCCTGTGCAATCGGGGTGCGATTTCAAATGGATAAATGCGGCTATGAAGTCTTCCAGCATGTCGTTGCGATCGCGTTTGCTTTGGAGAGCCCTGCCCTCATCGTCATTTCCAGGATAGCCCCCAAGCGGAGTCAGCGCATCAGGTGCCAACGAAACAAATCCTGAAAGTGCGGCCCTGCGCCCCACATCTTCAATATAAGGATTGAGCCCACGGTTTTCATGAACCACCACAATGCCGGGCAACTTTCCTTTGGCCTCGGTAGGGCGGGATAGGAGACCCTTGATCGAGCCTCCGCCCTGAGGGGAATCGTAATTGATGTAATCCGATTTCAATCGCGGATCATTGTTTTGAACCTGAATGATATGATAGTTGGGGCTGATGAAACTCAACAGTGATGCCACTGTGATCCCACCCACAGCATACATGGAGAGTTTTTCCATGAACAGACGCCTTTCAATTCGGTTGTGGGCATAGTCATCGTAAAGATCAAACACTTCCTGCTTGATATCTCCTTTTCTTATTTCGCTCATGGTTCAAATTTTTAGTTATGGATTTTTTTTGATCTCAATATAGGAACATTTGCAACCGTCACCAATCAAAAATGTTACCGTTTAAAAAGTCCCATTGAATCAAATGAATACTGTACAATCACCTCCCTCACAAGTTCGCACTCCAAAGAAGAACTCTAGGCAAGCGAACCGGATGCTTTACAAGGTACTGAATATGTACTGGAAGTTCGATTTGCCCGATTGTTGAAAAATCTAATTCTGTAGATGCCTTACAATCTTCTCTGCCGCGTGGCCATCGCCATACAAGCCTTCTGTAATTTTTATTTTGCGGTTATAATTATTTTTGAATTGAGCTACAATGTCAACGGTATTTGCACCGGCAAGTACATTGGCACCAGCTTCCACCAACTCAACCCATTCGGTTTGATCGCGCAACGTGATGCAGAATTTTTCAAAAAAGTAGGCTTCCTTTTGCAGGCCGCCACTGTCGGTCATCACCATCTTACAATTTTTGAGAAGTGCAAGCATATCAAAGTAGCCAACGGGCTCGATGAGGTGAGCGTGAAGCTCTATTTGTTGCGAGATAAGAAATGCTTTGGTGCGTGGATGCAGTGGCAGCACAATTTTTATTTCTTTGCTGATTTCATTCAGAGCTTCGCAGATAGCCTTTAACCGGATTGGATCGTTGGTGTTTTCAGCGCGGTGCAATGTGGCCAGCACAAAAGGGTTTCCATCTAATTGCTGGGTTTGCATAACGGTTGCATGCGTTTCTATTTTTGATTGATAGTACCGCACCGAATCAAGCATCACATCACCCGACATCACAACCTTGCAATCAAAATCAGGAAAGCCCTCGCGCGCAAGGTTTTTGGTGGCCGTAACAGTAGGACAGAAAAGAATTTTGCTGATCCGGTCGGTAAGTATGCGGTTTATTTCTTCGGGCATTTTCATGTCGAAGCTGCGCAATCCTGCCTCCACATGCACCACAGGGATATGAAGTTTTGCCGCAGCCAAAGCCCCGGCCAGCGTGGAGTTGGTGTCGCCATAAACCAGAACATAATCGGGTTTCTCTTTAACTAATACCTCCTCAATTTTTTCGAGCATACGGCCCGTCATGGCCCCGTGATTTAGCCCACTGATTTCCAAGTTGTAGTGAGGATGGGGGATTTCCATCTCATCAAAAAACACTTGGCTCATGGCATGATCGAAGTGCTGGCCGGTATGTATGATCAACTCGTTTATCCCTAACTTTTTAAATTCGCGCGAAACGGTGGCTGCCTTTACAAACTGCGGGCGGGCACCGAGGATGGTAATAATTTTCATCTAACAACAATCAAATTTTCAACCTACAACTGAATCAATAATTCTGCAAGTTGCTGATTTTTATCATAACCAAAGCGGCAGTACTTTCATAATCTTGCGCATGAAACAATGCTCAGAGCAGTACATGAAAAAATTATTTCTGATGGCCTTCATGGTCATGCTTTTTGCGAACTGTCAGGTACGGGTAAAATCTTCCTACGATCACTCGGTGGACTTTGGAAAGTACAAAACTTTTTGCTGGATGACAGACTGCGAATTTAAATTTAACGGACCAGCCCATCTCAACGACAGTTTGTTGCACCAGCATTTGAAGCTGGCAATCGTTGACGAATTAAGGAACAAAGGACTTACTGAGGACATTGCCAACCCTGATTTGCTGGTTGGCTTCACCATAACCATCAGCGATGAACAAGCTGTGATCTATCATCGTGCTGAAGATTCGCCCCTCTTCTACAAGTCATTGGAAATGGATACGGAAGTTGTCAACTACCTGAAGGGAACAATGATCATCGGGATGGCCGACAAGAGTGAAAGCAGAATGGTTTGGGAGTCTGTGGCCGTGAGGTATATGGAAGTAAATCCCGATTTGTCGGAACAAAACATACGGAAGGGAATAAAATTGGTGCTGAAAGATTTTCCCCCACCAATGGCGCGCAAGGCAGGCACGATGTTTCACTGAGAAAAAACAATGAAATTTGGTTTATGCGTAACATCAGTTAACTAAATTGCGTCCGTTAATTTTCTATCCTAAAAACTATGAATGAATTGGAATTGTCGCTCGCTGGCGGGCGGG
>JANOQB010000688.1:0-2988 GCA_031422215.1 Cytophagales bacterium
ACCGACTACAACGAGGCGATCCGTTTGGATCCCAAAGATCCATTCAAATTTGAAAACCGGGCATTGGCCAAAACCGCTATCGTAGATGTGAAAGGTGCGTTGGCGGATTACGACAAGTCCATAGAATTAGATGGCAGCGACCCGGAAACCTACAACCTGCGGGGCGTGCTCAAACACACCACAGAAGACTACGATGGCGCCATAGCCGATTACACAAAGGCCATTGAGCTTGACGACACCAATCCCACCTACTATGACAACCGCGCCTTGAGCAAAACCGAAAAAGAAAATTATGCCGGGGCGGTGGAGGATTATACGTTCTCGATCGAATTATATCCTGGCGATCCGGAAACGTATTATCAGCGCGGCATGGTAAAGTTGCTGATGAACAATAATTATGACGGTTGCTTAGATTTGAAACATGCCGAAGAGTTAGGCTCGCCCGATGCCAAAGCTGCTATAAAGAAGAACTGCAAATAGGAAGAAGTCAGAACTTAGAAGTCAGAAGTCAGAATTCAGAATTCAGAAGTCAGAAGTCAGAAGTTAGAAGTCAGAAGTTAGAATTCAGAAGTTAGAATTTAGAATATAGGAGTTAGTAGTGAGGAGTGAGAAGGGTTTGGGTTTGAAATTATAATAGAAGTCAGAATTTAGAGGTCAGAATATAGGAGTTAGTAGTAAGGAGGGTTTGAGTTTGAAATTGAAAGTCAGAATTTAGAATAATATGAGTTAGGAGGGATTTGGGTTTCATTTTGAGTTTGAGTTTGCATTTGAAGTTTGAAGTTAGGAGGGATTTGTCCCGATAGCTATCGGGATTGGAAATAGAACCATCGCCCAATGAAAATCGCAATCATCCTCAACGGCATTTCCAGAAAGAAGAAGAAATTCTATCAGCATTTCCTTCCTGCGCTCGATCAAAAATTTTCTGTCGAGGTTTTTGAAACCCGATTTTCTGGTCATGCCACCCAGCTTGCGGGCGAAGCGGTAACAAAAGGGTTTGATGCGATCATTTCGGCTGGAGGCGATGGCACACTGAACCAGGTGGTGAACGGAATGTTGAAAACGCAAGTGGCGAGACTTCCTATGCTCGGCATTGTTCCGCTGGGATCGGGAAATGATTTTGCAGCGATGATGGGCGCATCGGCCAACCCGGCCCAGCTTATTCAACAGCTTGAAGCAAACAAATCAACACCTGTGGATGTTGGAAAAATTTTGTGCCGCGACAAGGAAGGAAACCCGGTAGAAAAATATTTTATGAACGTGTGCAGTGTAGGCATGGGGCCCGACACGGTGAAAAAATTGGAGCGATCCCCACGGTGGCTCGGCCCCGACATACGCTATTACACCACCATAATCAACACCTTTCTCACGCATAAACCTGAGGAGCTTGAAGTGCGCACCGCAGACTGGACGTGGAATGGAAAAGCCCGGGTGCTTGCCATCGCCAACGGAAAATCGTTTGGAAACAAAATCTACATTGCGCCCGATGCCAAACCCGATGATGGGATTTTCTCTACGTTTATCGCTACCGACATGCCGCTGATAAAATTCCTTCTCTTTCTGCAAACATTAAAAGGAAAAAAGAAAGTTAAGGACGGGAGCATTCTTTATTGTACGGCAACAGAATT
The DNA here is from genome assembly GCA_031422215.1 of Cytophagales bacterium. GTDB lineage: Bacteria > Bacteroidota > Bacteroidia > Cytophagales > Cyclobacteriaceae > ELB16-189. The sequence goes on from JANOQB010000688.1 coordinate 1,626, forward strand.
GGAAATAACATCGCCCCACGAAACCATGATTGAAGCTGAAGGGGAAATGGCGGGGTACTTGCCGGCAAAAGTTGTTGTGAAACAAGGGAGAATAAATTTTTTAGCGTAAAAAAAAGCGTCTGGTCAAGACTTTTTTTAATACGAGATTGGAATTTGATAAATTTTTATTTCTTTACCACCAGCGTGCTTGCAATCATATCATGCAAAGCCTGCTTCTTCTCAGTAAAGCCAGCCATAATGTAGCCGATAAACATCGTTACCTGGGAAATTATTTTACAGAGATTGCGCACCAATGCTTTTGAGAAATCAAGTTTGCCGCCACTCAAGTCGGTCACTTTAAGATTCAGCGCAATTTTGCCCACTGTACCCTGAAACTTCGATGCTTCCATAAAAGTGAAATATAGAATGCTGATGATAGAGGAAATCAGTACAGTGGTTCCCATGGTAGCCATCATGCTGCCTATCATTCCAATAGCCTCCGCTTCACTCATCTCCCCTGTTTGAAGATTGTTTGCCATATTCATTCCCATAATTCCTAAAACAGGAACAATGATGAAAGATTGAGCAACACCAATGATTATTGCGTCAATAATTGCGGCTACAAATCGTAGCCAAAAGCCTGCATAATTTGTGTTCATAATTTGGTTGGTTTTGGTTGGTTGTTATAAATATAGAAAAAGCCAATAACCTCACAAACTAATAATTCCTACTTTTATAAAAAAAAGAAGAGCCGTGAACAAGAAACTGCAAAAATTATTTAATTCACTTGAATCGCAGCGCCATAGTGTGCTTGGTTTGATTGAATCACTTTCAGTAGAAAAAATCAACAATCACCCCGAAGGGAAATGGTCTATCGCGCAAATACTATCGCACCTGATTGCCTCCGAGCAACTTTCTGTAAGGTACCTGAACAAAAAAATATTGGGGATAAAAGATGCTGCCGATACGGGCTTGACAGAAGAAATAAAAATGATTGCTCTTATTATTTCCCAACGGTTGCCGTTCATAAAGTTTAAAGCACCCACGGTGGTAGTTGAAAACACACCACCCCATGAAAGCATGGAGCAATTGGTTGCAACCTGGGCCAAAACCCGGAGCGATCTGAAGGAAACCTTAGAAAAATTTCAGGATGGTCAATTAAAAAGAAAAATATACAAACATCCCTTTGCAGGCATGCTCAACATACAGCAAGCGCTGAAATTTTTTGGCGAACATATCATTCATCATAGGCCACAGATAACAAAACTGGTGATGGGGAAATAGTTTTCAAATTATAATTTGTAGCTAATTTGCTACCTTTACAGACCTATGAAAGTTAGGGATCTCCTTAAAATTCTAAGAGAAGATGGGTGGGTTGAAAAAA
>JANOQB010000689.1:0-2030 GCA_031422215.1 Cytophagales bacterium
GTTGGCCGGCTGTGTGATCAACTGTCCATAGAAAGGAAAATCACCTTGCATAGCCGTAACCTTCACTAACCTGGATTGGCGCGTGTTCATAAACATGACCATCGAAGCCATGTCGGCCTCATAGGCAACTTTTCGTTTTACGGTGTCTATGGATTTGACAAAATCTTTATCAAACCTCTTGTTGCTTTTTATCAACAAATCTGCGCCAAGCAATTCCTTTGCATTTTTATTGAGTTCCTCCTTCATCGAATAATTCAATGAACCGATGGCCACCAGTGCTGCGATGCCCGTGATAAGCGAGGCGACAAAGAGAAACAGACGCGAAAAATTATGCCTGCCATCACGCCAGGCCATCTTCCAAACCCACGCATCCCTAAAAATGGAACGCGTCTTTTTCTTTAGTTTGATGATGTAGTCGATCATGCAATAGTCAGTATCCGTTCGTTCACCAATTTGCCACCTTTCATTTGAAGTATCCTCTCTGTCTTCTCGGCCAGTTCAAGATTGTGTGTTACAAGCACCAGCGTTGTTTTCTCTTCGCGGTTCATGGTGAAAAGCAAATCCCTGATCTGCGCAGCATTTTCCTCATCCAAATTTCCTGTGGGCTCATCGGCAAACAAAATTCGGGGCGAGGTGATAAAGGCTCGTGCCATGGCCACGCGCTGCTGCTCGCCACCCGAAAGCTGTGACGGATAATGATCAAACCGCTCGCCAAGCCCCACGCGTGCAAGCAAGTCTTTTGCCTTGGGCGCCACATTTTTTTCTCCGCGCAGTTCCAGCGGCACCATCACATTTTCGAGGGCGGTGAGCGTGGAAAGCAACTGAAAGTTTTGAAACACAAAGCCCACATATTGGTTGCGCAAGTAGGCGCGATCGTCCTCGTCCATGAAGTTGAGCTTGTGGCCCATGAGCGAAATGGTGCCCCCCGATGGCACATCCAGCCCGGCACATAAACCGAGCAGCGTGGTCTTGCCACTTCCCGAAGGCCCGATGATGGAAAGGCTCGTGCCCTGCACGGCTTCAAACGAAACATGGTCGAGCACGGTGAGTTCGTGGCCGGCCGACTTATAAATTTTGGTAAGGCCCTCGGCAAGTAAAACGGTTTCTGGCATGATAATTTTAGTTGATGGATTGCAAATTATGAGTAAAATTGTTTCAAGGTTGTAAATAGCTTCCACTTATTATGATGATAGTCGCTAAAAAAGTAATGTTTATTGCAGGTGTCCTGTTTTTTCAGGCATCTACCGCGCCCAAGGTAATCTTGTTTTATGGCGACAGCCTTACGGCAGGTTATGGGCTTTCGCCAGAAGAAGCTTTTCCTGCATTGGTTGAAAAAAAACTTAACAAGGCTGAAAAGAAAGTAAAAGTAGTTAATGCCGGCCTTAGCGGGGAAACTTCGGCCGGTGGCCTGAGCCGCATCGACTGGGTATTGCGGCAGCCCATTGACATTTTTGTGCTGGAGCTTGGTGCCAACGATGGCCTGCGCGGCTTGCCCGTGGACCAGACGCGCAAAAACCTGCAGGGCATTATCGACAAAGTGAAAAGCAAATACCCCACGTGCAAGATCGTGCTGGCGGGCATGATGGTGCCGCCCAACATGGGCAAGGAATACACCGAAGATTTTAGGAGCGTATATCCTTCGCTCGCTTCAAAAAACAAAGCCACGCTGATACCTTTTATTTTGGATGGCGTGGGCGGAATAGAAAAACTGAACCAGGCCGATGGCATACACCCCAATGTGGAAGGTCATCAGATTATTTCAAGCAGGATAGTGGGGGTGTTTGAGAAGTTGTTGTAGTATCTACTAAGTCAAATCGTAGCCAAAAATATCAAGAAACGATTTTCCAACTTCATCATTCAAACTTCGTTATTCATCATTCGATATTCTAATTTGAATTTAGAATGACGAGTGATGAAGTATTGTCCGATTTCACACTTCTCCGCGGAGTCTCCCGCCTTGGATATTCCAATTACCTTAAGCCATAGACAATGGCTATATCTTTATAAATACAATCAATTTGATTTATTTA
>JANOQB010000690.1:0-5124 GCA_031422215.1 Cytophagales bacterium
GGCGTGTTTGAAGCGGCCGTGAAAGCGTGCGAAACGGTTGACGCATGCAATGAAGCGGTGACGGAAGCAGCCCGCAAAAATGGGTACTCGGTTATCATTATTGCCGACCATGGCAATGCCGAACTTATGATGAACGAAGACGGAAGCCCTAACACTGCACATACCACAAACTTAGTCCCCTGCATTTTGGTGGATGATACCTATCGCGGCAAGTTGAAAGATGGCAAGCTGGGCGATCTGGCACCTACCATACTCACCTTGATGGGCATAGCCATTCCTAAAGAAATGACCGGAACCATATTGATAGATAAATAATGGGCAGGGTTTTTATTTTAATTTGTCCGTGCCTTTTTCTCCTATTTTCCTGCAACCGCACCAATCAACAGTATGATAAACCATATTTTGATTTTGACAGCTTAGTGGAAGCGCAGGTGGCAGAACTGGCAAAGGCGCATCCAACCATCAACAAGAAATCCGTGATCAACGGAAAAGCAGACGATTCATCCTTTGTGCCAGATCGTGTAAAGATTGCAAACGAGCTGGATGTGTTCCGGCAACTCGATTTGATCAACAAACCCCTTTACAAAAGCATGTATGAAATTCGCGATGGAGAAAAGGACATAAAAAGCAATTTGCTGGTGCGCACCTATCTCGCAAAAATTCCTTCACCCGTTCCGTTTGTTAAATTTTATTATCAACCGTCACCGCTCATACTTAAAAAAATAGAATCTGTTTTTCAGGAACACAATCCTCTGTTCGACACAAGGCGCACGTTGATGCTGGCCTTTGACGATAGCAATGGGGCTGTTTTAATAAGTGGCTATCAATTGCATGGAACTCAAAAAATGATACTGAACGACACGGTGCATTTTTCCGTGGAGGTCTCGTTCTTGTCAGGTAAACAATAACCCTACTTTGTCAAGCTCTATGCAAGGAAGTTAAAAGATCAAAGAGTTAAGTACCGAACGAATGTCACACCCTCTTTTTGAGGATAACATATATGGAGTTTAAAGTGCAAAACATGAACTTAAAATTAAGCACAAAGCTTCAACTGAGCGTCACCCTCTCCTCTGGAGAGGGCCGGGGTGAGGTTTTCAAAGCAGCGTTCAATGGAGGTGTCTTGATGTGAGCGGTCACTGCCCTACTCGAACCTCACCCCTGACCCCTCTCCAGCGGAGAGGGGAACGCTCAATTTCAATGTGTGTGTTAAACATGACAAAGTAGGATTAACCTTTTTATCAATTAAAATTTTATGGCAAGGCACAACAAATTGGAAGAGGGAGAAAAGCGGCTTCTCAACAAATCGGGTATTGAAAAACTGCTTGGCATTTTCAGGTTTGTGCTGCCCTACAAGTGGACATTTACGGTCGGGCTAATTGCCTTGGGTTTATCCAGTGGCACGCTGCTTTCGTTTCCTTACTTTGCCGGCAAACTCTTAGACGTTGCTCAAGGCAAAACTGATTTTTTCCTCACCACCATCAACCAAATAGGGTTGGCATTGATCGCCATCCTTGTGGTGCAGAGTGTTTTTTCTTTTTTGCGTGTTTATACATTCACTACCGTAAGCGAACGAACACTGGCTGATTTGCGCCAGCACATTTATTCTAAAATAATTTGGCTGCCCATTTCTTTTTTCGATAACCGAAGGGTAGGAGAATTGATCAGCCGCATCACTTCGGATGTAAGCACTTTGCAAGACACCTTCACGTTCACGTTGGCCGAATTGCTGCGCCAATTGTTGGTGCTCCTCATTGGTGTGCCGGTGATTTTCATCCTCTTCCCCCACCTCACAATTTTTATGTTGCTCACGTTTCCCGTGTTGGTGCTGGCCGCTTTGTTCTTCGGAAAATTCATACGCAAACTTTCAAAAAAGACACAAGATCAGTTGGCCAATTCCAACATTATTGTGGAAGAAACCCTTCATTCCATTGCGGTGGTAAAATCTTTTACGAACGAACTTTTTGAGGTGATGCGATACAAAAAGTCGCTGAGCGAAGTGGTGAACACCGCCATTCATGCTTCCAAGTATAGAGGCGTTTTCATTTCGTTTACCATCGTGGCCTTGTTCGGGGGCATTGTGGCCGTAAGCTGGTACGGTGCCTATCTCGTTCAATCAAAAGAAGTCTCGGTGGGCGAGCTGTTCTCGTTTATACTTTACACCACATTTATTGGAGGCTCCATTGCCGGGCTGGGCGACATCTATTCGCAGTTGCAACGATCGGTGGGCGCCTCGGAAAGGATATTGGAAATTTTGGATCATCAAGATGAGCGGTCGGCTAAATCAAATACTTTAAAGTTGTCGGGCAAGATTGAATTTGACGGAGTACGGTTTTCATATCCTACCCGCAGCGATGTTACCGTGCTAAAGGGTATTTCATTTTCTGTGATGCCCGGAGAAAAAATTGCCTTGGTGGGGCCAAGCGGATCGGGCAAATCCACCATCATAAACCTGCTGATGAGATTTTATGCGCCCTCGGAGGGGGAAATCAAATTGGATGGATTGAATGCAAACTCATATCCGCTTTCCGATTGCAGGAGCAACATTGGCGTTGTGCCACAGGAAGTGATTTTGTTTGGCGGTACCATCCGCGAAAACATCGCATACGGAAAAACCACCGCCACCGAAGAGGAAATAATTGAAGCTGCCCGCAAAGCCAACGCGTGGGAATTTATAGAAAGCTTTCCCGAAAAATTGGATACGTTGGTTGGCGACAGGGGGGTAAAACTGTCTGGCGGCCAGAGGCAGCGCGTGGCCATTGCGCGGGCCATATTAAAAGACCCCACCATTTTGATCTTGGACGAGGCCACCAGTTCGCTCGATGCAAAATCAGAACAATTAGTGCAAGAAGCACTTGAAAAATTGATGGAAAACCGCACTACCATTGTGATTGCCCACCGGCTTAGCACCATACGAAAAGTGGATAGGATTTTTGTGATCAAAGAAGGGGCCATAGCCGAGTCGGGGCCACATGCCGAACTTGTCGGATTGCAAAATGGTATCTATAGCAACTTGCTAAAGCTGCAGGTAGAATTCCATTGAGCACACAGAAGTCCGACTGGGCTAATTAGCTAAATCTGCTGATTCAGGAAACATGTGATTAATGCCAATAGTGGGGCAGGTTTTTGTAAAGGAATATTTTTTTGTGATCGGCTCTTAAACAAATTTAAAGTGTAGATTTGCCGAATTAAACAAGGTGATTAGATGACTTTTGTGTCAATGTGGTCACCTCTTTTTTGATCAAAACCCCAGGGAAAGGAAGAATGCTTTTATTTAAGTTATTTAATTACGAAATCAGTGATCAAGCCTTTCTTTATGGTGTATTTGGTACGGTGATTTCTGTTTTCCTTCTCCTGGATCTTGGGTTCTTTAATAAAACGGCTCACAAAATCTCCACCAAGTCAGCACTAAACCAGTCAATCTTCTGGATAGTTATCAGTACGATTTTTGGGTTTCTGGTTTATAAAATGGGCCCCTTTTATGTGGAGGAGGCCGGTGTTGTAAAACCCATTTCAGGCTTTGATGCCATGGTGGAGTATTACTCAGCCTACCTGACCGAGTATGCCCTCTCGGTGGATAACATTTTTGTTATTCTCCTGATCCTAAAATATTTCAAAGTGAAGGAGGAGTATTTTCACAAAGTTTTATTTTGGGGCATATTGGGTGCCGTGGTATTCAGGGGCATTTTCATTTTTGTGGGGGCAATCATTATTCACAAGTTTCATTGGATTTTATACATCTTCGGTGTGTTGCTTATCTACTCAGGAATTAAGATTTATTTTGAAGATGGCAATGAAAAAATTGACCCGGAGAAAAACCCGATATTAAAACTTTGTCGCAAATACTTGCCCATCAGCAAGGATGAAATGGGAGGCAAGTTTATTGCAAAGGTGGGAGGCAAGTGGATGTTTACCCCTCTGTTCTTAGTGATCGTTTTGATTGAAACCACCGATTTGATTTTTGCCGTTGACTCCATACCCGCGGCTTTCGCCATCACCACCAACGAATTTATAATCTACACCTCCAATATTTTTGCGGTCATGGGGCTTCGCGCCATGTTCTTCCTGCTCTCTGGTGTGATCGATAAATTCTACTTGTTGCAAAAGGGCCTTTCGATAATCCTGTTTTTTATCGGTGCCAAAATGCTGCTTGAAATGGGAAAGGGCTATGATGTGATTCCGGAGATACTCACCGACTTGCCGCCTACAATTTCCTTTGCCATTATCATTGTCACTCTCACTTTGTCTATTGTGTTGAGCATACTGGTTCCGCGCAAGCACAAGGAGTCAGATGAACTAAAGTAGGTTCACCCTCTCCTTGGCTACCCATCGTATTCCCCTTTAGGGATTCCCCAAGACTGATGTTTTACGCACTTCGTGATTTCTTAGTGGCTTCGTGGCAAGCGAGGTGTGCGAAAATTGAGCCACAAAGGCACCAAGCCACGAAGTTTCACTAAGAAAATACATTGAAATTAGATTTATGCGTAAAGTCAATTACTGATGTTACGCAAAACTTACATAGTAGTGTCAGCCTGAGGCCCTCGAAGGCGATGCAACTTAGTCTAATCAGTTTTCGAGAGCCCTGCCTGACCGCTAGGCAGGCTCAACCTCACAGGTTCCATCGTTTTGCGTAACATCAGTTAGTTATTTCCTTCAACCGTAACTAAGCAATAGAAATTCTATTGCTTAATTTGAGGAATGAAATAATAAAACCAAGATGGAAATGACACGCTACACCAGCATCGAGCACATCAAGTTCCTCCTCCAGGAAGTACATCCGCTAAACGACTTATTTTCTTTGCCCTACTTTGCTCATCTCAATTGGGAAGAAGCATGGATGATGATCGGATCTGCCAAGCAATTTGCCGACCGCGAGATGGCACCCTACTTCAGGGAGATGGATGAACAACCTGCACACTATGCTGGCACCGGAGTAGTAAAAACACACCCACAACTTAAAACAATAATCAAGCACGGAGCGGAGCAGGGATGGATTGGTGGCGCGGCAAAGTTTGAGCATGGAGGCATGCAGTTGCCGATGATGATTTTCAACGCGGCCCACCATATTTTTATGGCGGCCAACAACGGATGCCAGGGTTATTTAAGTTTGTCGGGCGGGGCGGCAGC
>JANOQB010000691.1:0-2833 GCA_031422215.1 Cytophagales bacterium
GTCGATGTCGCCCGGTGCCAACGACAATTCCCTTATACGCGAAAAGGTTGGGTCCGATGTTTTTAGGGCAGCCGGAATACCCTGCTCGCAAACCGCATTTTATAAAGTGTATATCGATTTTGGCACCGGCTTGAAATATTGTGGCGTTTATACATTGGTTGAAGTGGTGGATGATACAATGGTGCAAACCCAGTTTGGCGACAAAAGCGGTAACATCTACAAGCCCGAATCGAACTTTCTATCTTTTGTGGCAAGTCAATTTGAAAAGAAAAACAACGAAACAGAAAATGACTATACGGATGTTCAATCAACCATCGCTGCGTTGAACAGTGGGTTGCGTACTACCGACCCTCCACAGTGGCGAACCAATCTCGAAAAAACTTTCAATGCCGAGCACTATGTAAAATGGCTGGCCGTGAATACTACCATGTTGAACTGGGACACCTACGGTCGCATAGCCCATAATTATTATTTGTACAACGCACCCGGCAAAGGATTGATGTGGATTCCGTGGGACAACAATGAAGCATTGATGAACCGGGGAAATGAACCTTATTCAATTTCGTTATCTACCACGGGGCCAAACTGGCCGCTCATCCGGTATTTGATGGACGATCCGGTTTATAACGCCAAGTACAAAATCTATATGAAAGAATTTACCGACCAGGTTTTCACGTCCGCCAAAATGAATGGGTTGTTCGCGAAATACCACGCACTTATTTCCCCTTATGTGATCGGCCCCGAAGCAATTGAGCAACCAAGTTATACACACCTGCCAAACAATGCTTCCTTTACAACTGCCTTGGAAACTTTAAAGGAACACGTGGTAACACAACGGGCGGCAGCCATCGAGTACCTTAAATAGTTAAATTTCTAATAGGGGTTATTCGTTTTCTAATTGTCATGGTAACAAATCAAATCAATGATAGCCATGAAAAAGACACTTGCCTTCTTATTTTTATTCTTCGTTGCCCTTGCAGTTGCGAGAGCGCAAGAAATCCAAACCGTTTTTGGCCGTGGCCGCTCCACGGGAGGAAATGTAGCGTTCTCAAATAAATTTACCACCATCGGGGGCGACTTCGCCAACCTCAGTGAAGTGTATGGCGGTGCGTTTATCAACAAGCAGTTGATGGTGGGTTTTGGTGTGGCGGGTTCCACCAACAATATCCGTGTGCCGCAACAGTATAGTGTTTCGCCTATGCAGCCAATGACTTATCAATATGGGCAGGGAGGTATGATGCTTGAGTATGTGATTGGGTCGAACAGGGCCGCACACTTAGTGTTCAATATGTTTGGTGGCGTTGGGTTCACGGCCCAGTACGACAGGTACACCTGGCACATGGACAACTATCAACTTGATGGCCATGACGAAAACTGGTTTTACGTTCTTGAACCTGGTGCCCAATTGGAAATGAATTTATTCCGGTGGCTTCGGCTTAGCCCTGGGGTTTCGTACCGCAATACATACGGCAGCAATGCATTAGGTTTGGATGATGTGGATTTGAGCAATTGGTCGTACAACATCACCTTGAAGATCGGAAGTTTTGGAAGGAGGCACGACCGCAGGCACTGGAGGTCGCACGAGCAATCGCCCGTGGAAGAGAACTAAATCTAATCAAGCTGGTTTATATTGTGCCGGAAATGAATTTTATTATAAACCCGGCCAAAAATGAATTGGAACGAAGTATTGCAGTACGCCAAGAATGGCAGCCCCGCCCCGCCACATAGAGTTGAAAAAACCAACGAAGAGTGGAAGCGTATCCTTACCGAAGAAGAATTTTATGTTGCCCGCAAAAAGGGAACCGAGCGCGCCTTTACAGGAGAATATTGCGAAGCCCATGAGCCAGGGCTCTATGCCTGCCGATGCTGCGGCACAGTGCTTTTCGATTCGCGCACAAAATTTGAATCGGGCACGGGCTGGCCAAGTTTTACCGATTCGGTGGAGCCAAACGTAATCAGGTACATAAAAGATGGAAGCTTTGGTATGACACGCATTGAAGCGGAGTGCAGCGTATGCGATGGTCATTTAGGTCATGTGTTTCCCGATGGCCCACCACCTACGGGTTTGAGGTTCTGTATAAACTCGGCATCAATCAAATTGTTGAATTAGAAACGTGCGAATCGTCAAGACTGCTTTAAGCCTGCGCAAAGGAAGTCAGTCACGACTAAATCTGATTCTGCATCAATAACTGATCTTATGCACAAATCATATTTCATTTAAGCCGAACTAAATTCCTTAGAGAATTTTGAAACTTGAGTGCGCGGCCAGACAAAAAGGCGGGGTGCGCTTGAATGCGGGAGGAAGCATCTTTTTGTCTTGACTTTTTTTGGGTACTTTTTTGTGTCAAGACAAAAAAGTGCCAAATCAATAATTGAAACAAAAATATCAACAACTGCACCCGTAACATCAGTCAATAGAACTTCTTTTAAATAAATTTGTGCATAACCCGGTGGAGAAGTTGTGCAGTACTTTTTCAATGAAAATTTTGAGCGTATTGGTTAGTGAATTACTTTCATATCACTAATTCAAATAGTGAAAGATTGATCCGGTAACAGCGGTAAACAAAAGTTGTTTTCTCAGGAAAATGATGACAAAAACCCCGCAGTGAATGGATTGTGTGTGCGCGAAGGATCCTTTAGGAAAACCTGGCGTGTGTTTCGAAGCCGAGGGCAATTGTTGTAACACAGTTGAAGCAGGTTTTAGTTTGGCATGTTGGGTTAGGGTTGCGCGGCAGCTACGGTTGTTGGGCAACAAAGACGGGGGCAGTTCAAGCAATTGAATTACCTCCGTTTTTTTTGTGGCCATTCTTGCTGGGTTGCATATCGCTTACCC
>JANOQB010000692.1:0-2107 GCA_031422215.1 Cytophagales bacterium
CTCACAAAAAGATAGAACAGTAGGATAACCAAAATCAGGCTTAAAAGATTGCTGGCAAAATCTGTTTTTATCGGATCGCGGTTTTCTTTCTTTTCTTTTATAAACAGGTAATAAGGTATTTTAAGGTAGAAGAAGAGCGACACCACGGTGTTCAGCAACCCAATCACAAACAACGCAAGCAACATCGGGTCGCTGCTTTGCCGAAAAGCATCCCACAGTGAACCAAAGATGAAAAGTTTTGCCGTGAAGCCTGCCGTGGGCGGAAGGCCCGTCAGCGAGATCAGGCCCATTAGCAGCGCAAGGGAAGGTATGAGTGATGCTGTCCCAAGCCCTGCCAATGATTTGATGTCGTTCTCGCCCCAAGCATGTTCAAACTGGTTGAGCGCATGGAACACCAAAAAATTCATGACTAAAAAAACAGCTGAATAGAAAAGCATAAAATGAATGCCTTCGATGTCAAACGTAACAATGCCTATCAGCATGAAGCCAGCTTGTGCCACCGAAGAATAAGCCAGCATGCGCTTCGGGTTTGTTTGTGCTATAGCCGACAAATTTCCGATCAATATGGAAAGTATGGAAACAACAGCGATAATCATTTGCCAGTTGTAACCCGACTGCCCAAAGAGATGGATGGCCAATGAGAATTTTGCAAGCACGGCCATGCCTGCCAGCTTGGGCACCACCGAAATAAAGGCAACCACCGGTGTGGGCGCGGACTCATATACATCGGGTGCCCACAAGTGAAACGGTGCTGCCGTAATTTTAAAGAGAAAGCCTGCCAGTGTCAGCAAGCCACCAATCAAAAGCAGGGGCGAAGAAAACGCAACTAAGTTTTTTATAAACTGGTCGGAAGAAAAATCGAGCGTGCCGGCCAATCCAAAGATAAGCGACATGCCGTAGATCATGCAGGCGGTGGCCACGGTGCCAAACAAAAAATATTTCAGGCTTCCTTCCGCGCCTTTTTTATCGAAGCCAAAGCCTACCAGTAGGTACGAACTCAGTGAGATCAACTCAAGCGACAGCAACACCATAATAAAATTGGTGCTGGAGGCAAGCAGGCAACTGCCCAATATGATTGCATAAAACAACGTAAAATATTCCGCTGATGAATTTTCTTTTTGTGGTACCGACATCCACACGCCCAAAATCCCGCCAAGCAAAAACAAAATTTTGAAGTACGAGGAGAATTCATCCACCTTCATCATGCCCCCGAAGAGAATGGAAGCCTGTGTGGGCGTGTGATGGACGACAACGATGGAAACCCCGAAGGCAATCAGTGCCAATGATTTCAAAATCAAATGCACATGCCTGTGTTGCCTTAGTGCCAGCCCCAGCAAAATGGTGATGAGCATGGCAGTTGTTATAACAGCCTCCGGCAATAGGAGCGAGTAACTTTCGTAAATATGTGGAAGGAGGTCGTTCATAAGGTTTGTCTTTTGACCTTAGTAGAGAATACGTATATGAGCATCCAACCTTATTACCTTATTTTGGATAGTTGATCCTCTTGGTTATCAAAAATTGCCTGGGTGCCACTCGCTAAAAGTTCTTTTCGTTCTTCGCCTGTAACATTTAATTTGGTTGCCAAGGCTTCAACAAGGTCGCGATATTTGTATTCCTGCCTGTCAGATACAAGTCTAAGTAGTGGAAGCACTAATGATTGATAGTCTGGTATCATATTATTTAATCCTTTAATTTTTAGTGGTCTTCATTATATCACTGCTTTCACGGATTAACAAACGCAGCCGACTTAAACAATGCCTCCACAAACTCTTTTGCAAATGGATTGATATAGTTTAAAAGTGTCTGCGGGAAAATCCCAAAAAATAAAATCGCCAATGCCAACGGCAACAGCATCATGTATTCCCTTCTGTCAATATCATTCAGTTTGGCCACCGGCACTTTTACAGAGTAAGGGCCATAGAACATGCGTTGAATGGTCCACAGAAAATAGCCAGCACCAAGCACCAGCCCAAACGTAGCGGTAATGGCCATCCAGATTGGAACGAGGCCGTTGCTTTGTTGCGATAGAAAGGCACCAAAGAAAATCATCACCTCACCAATAAATCCGGCAAAGCCCGGCAAGCCCAACCCCGCAAAGAATGCCACC
>JANOQB010000693.1:0-6318 GCA_031422215.1 Cytophagales bacterium
TATTAATAGGCACCGATAGCGGCATTCCCATGAAATTTCATAGCCAAAGCACTTGGAACGAATTGGATGTATGGGTAAACAAATTTGGCTTCGACCCCATGTACACCATCCGCGCGGCAACCTACTGGCCCTCGGTGATGATGGGCGTTGACAAAGATTTTGGCACCATCACCGAAGGCAAATATGCCGACATCATTGCCGTGAAAGGAGATGTGCTGCGCCACATGGCCTTGTTGCAAGATGTGAAGATGGTGATCAAAAAAGGGAAGAGGTATAAGTGATTTCAATTGGAGGTTAGTGCAAGGTTAACTTCGTTGCGATGGAGCGGTATATAAAACAACTTCTAACAGACATCGAACAAGCTACGGCCAACCTATCTTTTCCCTACACCGATCAGCAACAATCTATTCACGATTGGCTCAGCCCGGACGAAGAAGATGCGACTGCCCCCATCCGCAATTTGGAAACGTGGACGGGCATAACATCGGATTTGCTTCCACCGGCAGAAAAACTTACCGATGAACATGTTCAATTGGTATTGGAGGCACTGAAAAAATTGTTGAGTGCTTGCAACTGTGAATTCGTTTTGCAATTGGTGGTGCCGGAACGCATTCAATATGAAACCATCCGCCAAAATTTTAATCAAGAAGTAAAGGTGCGCCAATGGCACATGGGCTTTTTCGAATTGTGCAAGGCGGGTACCGCACATAAAACGTGTGCCCTGGGTGAGCATTGCCAATGCGCATTTTATGCTGAGTTGTTTGAAGGGATGGTTGACGAAGACTTAACACCCGAAGAAGAACGCGCCCGCGCCTTGGAAATAGAAGTGCAACACATCAAGCGCAAATACGAAGACGATTGGATGAAATACTATCCCTACCACCTCGACCCAGACTACGATGATGAAAACGGCAAGCCGTACGATTATGGTTTTGGAAGAGATGATGAGGAAGAGGATGACGATTGGTGGAGGAAATGAAACCTAATTGCATGTTTCTTCGCGCTTCTCTGCGAACTCTGCGGTTCACAGAAACTCATATCTTAATAAAGATATTTCTCTTGTACATCCACCACAGCAGCAAACCAAAAATCACAACGAGCGTGAGCGCAAAAAGCAAGGAAGCATTTACTGGGGCAAGCCAGCTTTCAAAGGCATTGATGTAAATGTAAGTCCAAAGGGAAATTTCTCCACCGGCCCCGTCAGCTACCTTTATGCGCCCCATTATTTTTGCCAGCAACCCCGAAGCCACAAAAACAAAAATGGCATTCATTCCATAATATGTAAAAGGTTTTGACCAGGCCCTCACACCCTGTACATCAATAAGCCAATGGCACGCTGCCAGCAGTTGCATACCAATGCCGGCTGTGTATAAAACAAAACTGCTCGTCCAAAGGGATTTGTTGATGGGAAAAACCATTCCCCAACCAAGCCCGAGGGTGATCAGGATGGCTCCAATAAAAAATATCCAACTCACGCGCAAGGTGGGTTCTTTTATTTCGGTGAACAACTTGCCTACAAGCATACCGATGATGCCCGTGACAATGGCGGGCATGGTACTGAGCACACCTTCGGGGTCCCACGTTTTGCTTTGCACCCACAGGTGGCCTTCCAGTAATGTCCGGTCGAGCCACGCCCCCAAATTTGTTTCGGGTTCTAAATTGGGGGCTCCAAAACCTGGCACCGGCACAAAGGTCATGAGTATGTAATAGGCCAAGAGAAGGACAACCGCTAACCGTATTTGCGTGAGCCAGTTGGTGGTGAGATATAAAACCGAGGAAAAGAAAAACACGACACTGATGCGCTGCAACACTCCGGGAATGCGCACCACTGAGAAATCGAATTTAGGAAAGAGCGAAAGAAAAATCCCCAACGCAAAAATGATGAACGTTCTTCGCAGGATTTTTAAAAATAATTTTCGCGTCAAGCCTTCAGTAGCTTTATGCTGATAGGCAAAGTGGATGGAGACCCCAACGATAAAAAGGAAGAAAGGAAAGATAAGATCGGTGGGTGTGCAACCGTTCCAGGCTGCATGCCTCAGCGGAGAATAAATATGGTTCCAGGTGCCAGGATTGTT
The DNA here is from genome assembly GCA_031422215.1 of Cytophagales bacterium. GTDB lineage: Bacteria > Bacteroidota > Bacteroidia > Cytophagales > Cyclobacteriaceae > ELB16-189. Next base: position 2,076 of record JANOQB010000693.1, read on the forward strand.
CACCAGGATCATGGCGGCAACGGTTATGCCCCTGAATACATCCAATGATTCGAGCCGCTCGTTATGTTTCATGAAATAGGCAAACCTTTTGTTTGGCAACAATTGGGTTTCGTCCGGTAGTCATGCTGCTGCATTTTTGTTTTGTTAACCGTTTCGTGTACTCGACTCAATTCCCTTGTTTTATTTTGTCAGACAAATCGAACTCGCCAGATACATCAAAGTGTTTGGAGAATCTTCGTCAAATTTTAAGGTCAAGTTCTTTCTTTTATCCTGGTCAATGCGTGAGTATCTTAATTCGGAGTCGGCATATTTCCATGCCAAATCAAATTGTTTCTTAACATCTTCAGCTTCTTTAATTTTATTTTGTGCTTTTAGGCTTTCATAAAGTCCATTAAGTGCAAAACCATTTTTTGGCCAGTAGGCTAAATCTTCTTTGTATATTTTTTCAGCCCCAACGTAGTCCCCGGAATTCATAAGGTTGTCACCTAAAAGATGTCTTACTGAGAAAAACCAATCGGGTGGTTCGGTATAATTTAAATTGTCTTCAAAAACGATTGCTTGCTTAAGAAGTTCAATGGCTGTTTTATAGTCGCCTCTCTTTGTAATCAACTCAGCTTTTAAAACGTTCGATGCAATTTTACAAACTTGCTCTGCGGGATTTATTGACCAAATTATTATTTTCTTTACGTTGCCCGATTCACCTAATTTATTCAAGGAGTCCAATTCACTTTGTGCTTCATTTAATTTATTCATGTTCGCATAAGCCATTCCCCTTGCGTAATGCCAAATGGCTTTGGGATAAGTCAAATCATCATCGGGTTTAGGGCTCACAAGAATCTTTTCCCACTGTTCAAATTTCACCAATACATGCATAGGAATTGTGGCGTAATGTAAAACTGTTTCGTAACCAGCTTCACGAAAATATTTTTTGTCCAAAATACTTACTGTTTTGTAAGCTGCTTCAATTGACCGTGACCCTCTCCCTTCAAAAGCTGCTGTTGCTGCCAAGAAATGGTAGTTGTGTGGATAATAGTATTGAGGATATACCCCTTGAGATTTACATTCAGCAATATAGATACTGTCGGCAACCACGGCTCTTTCATTGGCAATCGAACCTTCATGGTAGTCTCCGGTATTTATATAAATGTGTGACGGCATGTGAACCAAATGTCCTGCCGCTGGAACTAAAGTTTTTAATCGTTCAGCACTTGCCAAAGCTTTTTCAACATTAGGGCCGGACTCGGTTGCATGTAAATAGAGATGATTGGATAGAGGATTCTTTGGATTGATTGAAATAGCTTTCTCCAAGACTTCAATTAATTCTGACGTCCACGGTTGAGGCGAGCCTCCTTTTTTTACATAAAAGTTCCATGCATGCAAATTCATTATGGATTCGGCATAGAGAGTAGCCACAAAATCATTTTCTGGAAATTGGGAATATGTCGCTTTCATGGATGCCGAATAACCGTCATTGTCCGTTGTTAGTGAGTCGGCAGGAAACTTAATTTGGATTGCCTTGATTACAGCCATTTCCCAAGGGGTTGAATTCTTACTGAACCTTACGGCATTTTTTACCGCACTCTTTATGTCATTAACCGTACCCATATTTTGGCCACCGGAATTGTAGTTAGGGCCAAGCACATAGGCAATGCCCCAATAGCCCATTGCAAATGTTGAGTCCTGACGTATTGATTCGCGAAATGACCGTTCAGCTTCGGCATGATTAAATCCGTTGGCCATTATTACACCTTGATTGAAAAAAAGTTGCGAGTAGTCGGAGTTAGTTGTCACGTTGACTTGATAGTCACCAATGTTTTTAAGAATCGGAGCTTCAAAAGTTGGCTTCTTGTCAGAACATCTCATCAATACTAGAATCAATGAAAGGAATAGTAGTCTTTTCATTTTAAAAGTAGTTTGGTTCGGGTCTCAAATATTAGCTAAAATTAATGAATCTCGTCCTCTCAATTGTTCGTGGATTTAAAATTTCTCTAAAGGCGAAAAACTGCCCAGCAAGGAAGAAATCAATTGTATTTTTTTTTGTCCACAACCCTGTTCGTCTTTGAGTATCTATCCACAGAGCCAACCCAATTGTTGCCATCATCTGTATATAAGAGAAAGAATCAGAAAAAAGCAAGTATGGTCATCCTTAGTGTTCACGGGGAGTAGCAGTTTTTAAGAGAACCAAATTAGAATCAGAAATCTCATAAACCAAAAATTTACAGTAATTTTAAACAGTGCTATTTTTTAGAAATGCTTTTGAATGAACGACTGATGTTATGCAGGGATAGAATTTCAATGTACTTCTTGGTGAAACTTCGTGCCTGCCTAGCCGGACAGGCAGGCCTTTGAGTCTTTGTGGTTCAATTTTTACGCCCCTTAGCTTTGCCACGAAGAGCGTAACACCAGTTATATTTATACAATCAAACTTTAAAATCCTATGGCACGCACCAGCACATACCTCAACTTCGCCCGCAATACGGAGTAAACTTTCAATTTTTATAAGTCTGTATTTGGAGGGGATTTTGGCCCACCCGGCATTGCTCGCTTTGGCGACATACCACCTACAGATGACGCACCACCCATTGCCGAAGCAGATAAAAACTTGGTTATGCACATAGAGTTGCCAATAGTTGGTGGCCACATGTTGATGGGAACAGATGCGCCAGGATCCATGGGCTTCACAGTCAATTTTGGAAACAACGTGCACATCAATCTTGAGCCCGACACAAGGAAGGAAGCGAGGAAATTATTTGATGCGCTATCCACTGGCGGAAAAATTACGATGGAACTTCAGGATATGTTTTGGGGTGCCTACTTCGGAAGTTGCACCGACAAATTTGGGGTGCAATGGATGGTGAATTGTATGGAGAAAGCGAAATAAAAGAATGAAGCTCTAAACACTCCAACTGCTTTCTATGTCCGTCATCGTGGCCACGTTAAAAGGTTTCAACAAAGTACTAAGCCTACATGAGCCGCGATCCCAGCAGAATAAAAAAAGCCCGGTAATAGTTAGAAAGAAAATTCTGTACCTTCGTAAAAAAACAATCATGAAATTTACAGCGATTATCGAAAAGTCAAATGATGGTTGGTTTGTCGGGCAAATTGAGGAAATGCCTGCAGCCATTTCCCAAGGTAAGACTATTGATGAGTTAAAGGAGAACCTATTAGATGCCCTCAGACTACTTTTGGAAGTAAATCGCGAAATCACGGAAAAGGAATATCGTGGCAAAACGGTTATACGCGAGGAACTTTCACTTGTTTAAATGAAGAGGAACGACTTAGTAAGACATCTTGAACGGTATGGTTGCATTTTGTTAAGAGAAGGAGGCAATCATTCTATTTATCAAAATCCTATAAATAAAAAGCAGACTTCTGTAGGTAGGCATCGTGAATTGGCGGACCTGCTTTGTAAAAAAATCTGTAAACAATTAGGAATACCAGAAACCTAAGAATTGGTCTGGCTGAATAAGCCTCACTTCCTCACCACATTCCACCGCACCACTTTCTCAAGGTTGGCCGCCTGCACCATTTTTATTTTGGTGCCATCCATTTCAATTAGCCCTTCACTACGGAAATCGGAAAGCACACGTATCACCGATTCGGAGGCGGTGCCCACCACTTTGGCTAGGTCATCGCGCAACACGCTCAATGGCCCCTCTCCTTTTTTCAATCTCCAAAGTTTTAGCAGGGCTTCGGCTGTGCGCTGCCGCACGGAATTATAAGCAAGGTTGAGCAACTGCGCTTCCTTGTCGGCCACCTTCTTGCAAAGCAGCGAGATAAAACTCAACGACACGTCAGGTTGATTGTGCAGAAGGGTGATGAAATCATGTTTGGGTATCATCACCAATTCAGAATCTTCCAGCACGATGGCCGAGTCGGTGAGCATACTGTTGTCAAGCAACGGCTCAAATCCAAAAAAATCATTTTCCTTGTAGAGGTTGATGATCAGTTCTTTTCCATCGGGGTGCGATTTGTAGGTTTTAACACTGCCACTTTTTATAAAATAGATGTAGGTGGGCGCATCGCCTTCAGTAAAAATCTCAGTTTTCTTTTTGAACGTTTTTACTTTCTTGTCTTTGCAAAGGTCTTTGAAGTTCAGCACCTGGCGCGCATCCTCAATAAATTTGTCCAAGCCGTCAGCCGAGGCCGGATAGTTGCGCCTCTGCATATCATTCTTGCGAAGCCGTACTTCTATGGCGTTGAGCAAGTCGGTATCATCAAAAGGTTTGGTCAGGTAGTCGTC
>JANOQB010000694.1:0-5669 GCA_031422215.1 Cytophagales bacterium
CTTCAAAAAAGATATAGATGAACAGCGAGTTCATGCCCACGATGGTGAAGAACTGTAATTTCTTTTTATGATTTTTGATGTCGATCCACCAGTAACACAACGCAAGCCCCAGCAAGCACCATCCACCAGAGGCAAGAACAAATGAGCTTGTGGCAATCCGCTTAATGATGGGCGTGATTCCCGTTAAGTCCATGCTGAAGCCGAGGATCAATGCAATGGCCCCAAAAAGCAATAGCCATTTTGTTTTTTCATTTTCGGGTTTGGGTGACAGCAGCAACTTTCCGGCAAGCACGCCCCAGATGGTATGCGCTGCGGTAGGCAGGCAATTGATAGCCACCCAACCCCCTTTGTTTATTTTATTCATCAACAGCAAGTCCACATAGTTTCCGAAATTATGTTGGTCGGTAAATGGCTGATCAAAACCTTCCACATTGGTGAAGCGGTAAAGGATTTCAGTCAGGACCAACAACCCGATACTGAAAATTATCTGTGAGGTATAAGACCATCGGAAAATAAAAAATGCAACGAGGGTTGTAAACGAAAGCTGTGTGAGCACGTCCCACAGTTCGAACGACAGACCCAGTGGGCGGACCGCATAGACAAGAACGCCCCAGAAAAATAACCAACCAGAACGTTTCAGTGTTTTTAAGAAAGAATCACTCCACGCCATGCCGCTTTGCTGTTGTCGGTGAAGAGAATAAGCCATGGCCGTTCCTGCCATAAACATAAAACCCGGCTGTATCAAATCCCAAAAGCGCAAACCATTCCAGGGGTGATGGGTAAACTGCTTTACAAATAGTTGAAAATCATTTCCTTCGCTTAATTTAAAAAGGTTGTCGTATAGGCGGGTGCTTTCCAGCATGAGCAACACCATGATCAGGCCCCGCATAAAATCGAGGGAAAGGAGGCGCGAAGAATTTGGTAGGAGTGTCATTTAGGGAATCAGTTTTTGATATGGACCAAATAAAAATAAATGTAACTACAAGTCTCGAAACTAAAGTTCCTATTTTTATTGACAATTAGTTGAACCTTTCAAAAAATAACTAAACCAAAACCACCCTTGCCATGAAGTTTCTGTTCACTTGTGCGATTGCCACATTGCTTCTCTCCTCCTGCAACACCGACCATTACTCCCTGTCTGATTTTGCTTCCGTAAAAAAAATTGACACCCACATCCATATCAATACTGAAAGTTCGGCTTACGCGGATCAGGCAAAAGCTGACAACTTCCTGTTGCTGAACGTGAGTGTGGATGCGCCCAGTTACCCCGATGTGCTGGAGCAACAGCGGCTTTCGTTGGTGCAACTAAAACAAAGCCCTGACCAAGTAAAATATCTCACGGCCTTCAACCTGGCGGGATGGGACACCACTCATTGGGCCAACAACACCATCGCACAACTGAAAGCATCGTTTGGATACGGAGCACTCGGCATCAAGCTTTGGAAAAATATTGGGATGGTATATAAAGATACGGCCGGCAATTTCATTATGATCGATGACCCCAAGTTTGATCCCGTAATCCAGTTTGTTATTGATCAGGACAAAACCGTGATGGGCCACTTGGGCGAACCGAAAAATTGCTGGCTTCCCTTGGAGGAGATGACGGTGAACAACGACCGTAGTTATTTCGAGCAGCATCCCGAATATCACATGTACTTGCATCCGGAATATCCTTCTTATGAAGATCAGATCGATGCCCGCGACCGGTTTTTGGAAAGACATCCCGACATGCGCTTTGTGGGTGCCCATCTGGGGAGTTTGGAATGGGATGTTGATGAACTCGCCAAACGGTTAGACAAATTTCCAAATATGGCTGTGGATATGGCGGCCCGCATCCCTCATCTGCAACATCAAACTATGTTGAACAGAGAAAAAGTGAGAAGTTTTTTTCTTCAATACCAGGATCGCCTCACCTATGGTTCCGACTCGGGGATTTCGGACACCACCAACCTTGAAGAACAGAAAAGCACCTTGCACGAAACCTGGCTCACCGACTGGAAATATTTTGTTACCGATGAAACGATGACGGTGCCAGATGTGAACGGATCATTTCAAGGGCTGAAACTTCCGCGTGGAGTAGTTGACAAAATATTTAGGGAGAACGCAATAAAGTGGTTCGCAATAAAATGATGGAACAAAAAAGCTTTTCGGTTAAGAAGATGATCAAGAGTTTTGGCTTTGCTGTAAACGGGCTAAGGATTTTGATTAGGGAGGAGCATAATGCAAGGATACATCTTTTTGTAGCTGGCGTTGTGATCATTGCTTCCATTGGTTTTGGAATCTCAGCTTTTGAATGGACGGTGGTAATCCTTGCTATTGGTTTTGTCTTGGGCGCAGAGATATTTAATACTGCGATAGAAAGTATGGCAGACTTTATTTCTCCAGAAAAGGATGAAAGAATTAAAAAAATCAAAGATTTGTCTGCCGCTGGCGTATTGATAAGTGCCGTGACGGCATTTGCAATTGGGTTGTTCGTGTTCTTGCCCAAATTTTGGATTGTGATGAATGGCTTACTACCCAAGCTTTAAATACCATCCTCCGAAATGATGAATGTTCAGCCCAAGCACTGATTCAATTATCACCTGAATAATTTTAATACATGGTAAACCTTAGTAGAATGGAAATACAAATATCCAATCAACCTTATTGCCTTATGCTTGCTTCGCCAGGTAATAAGGTTATGCGCTGCATATACTGGATGCTATTCTACTAAGTTTATCTTGAAATAGGTTATTTTGATTATGGCGAATTGCTTCGCTGTCAAACATCATCTCCCGTTTCTGGGACGATGTTTTTTTCGACACACGGTAAGATTAAGTATCGTTCCGAAGCAGAGACCACACTTGACACCTCAAATAATCTTTGTAGAGTAATTGAATAAAAATGACAAGGCTCGAACGAAAGTCACCCCTCTCTTTTGGAGAGGGGCCGGGGGTGAAGTACTAACCTAAAAACCTTAGCTAAACTCCGCTCTTATTTTTGACTTAATTGCCTGCAGAGTTTTCTTCATGGCCTGCTCAGCCTCAACGGGATTTTTTGCGAGTGTTATTATTTTTTTTATTTCCCGTTTGGAAAGGTATTCGCGACCGAGCGAACATTGTCCGCACAAAATAGTAACTGGCTTTTTGTACTGGTTGGCCATTTTCACCACGTGGTCAACCACCTTTCCCGAAAAAGTTTGCTCATCTACCTTGCCTTCACCCGTGATTACCGCATCGCAGTTTTTTATTTTATACTCCAGCCCTGTGAGCTCACTGATGTAATCAATGCCTCTTTGAAAGGTTGCGTTCAAAAACAATTTTGCACCAGCGCCCAATCCTCCTGCTGCGCCTGCCCCTGTGAAATTCAAGTCCACTTTATAGGCCAAAAGTGCCAGATCGGAAAAATGTTTTAGCCCTTTGTCTAGCATGATCGCCTGTTCAGGAGTAGCCCCCTTTTGTGGTGCATAAATAAATGCAGCACCTTGTGGTCCATATAGTGGGTTGACTACATCGCACAAAACGATAAAGTTTGCTTTGCGCAGATGCACATGAATGTTGGTGTCATCTATCGAATCAATATCGGCAAGTGATCCCCCAACAGGGGAAAGTATTTCACTTTGTTTGGTTAAAAACCGAAAGCCCAAAGCGTGCGCCATGCCAGTACCCGCATCGTTGGTGGCACTACCACCAATGCCGAGAATAATATTAACCGCTCCCTCATTCAATGCATCAACAATCAATTCGCCCGTGCCTATCGTGGATGTTTGTAAAGGATTGCGCTCATTTTCTTTCAGCAATTGCAGTCCGCTGGCTTTGGCCATTTCAATGTAGGCAGTGGTTCCATCGTTTGATAATCCGTACTCGGCCAATAGTGGGCGCATCAACGGATCGGGCACGGATTTTTTTTTGATCCGCCCACGGCTCGAATCAAGAAGTATTTCAAACGTGCCTTCGCCTCCATCGGCCAATGGCACTTTGGTTATTTCGTATGTTGGATCAAGTTCATGAAGAGCATCGGCAACGGCATCGCACACACCGGGTGCCAAGAGTGAGCCCTTAAATTTATCGGGGGCAATCAGGATTTTCACGACCGGAACGAATAGTAGGGAAAAACTTCTCCGGCTTTGAATTCGGATTTGCTCAATGGCAATTCCAGAAAACCGTCCACGGCTTTGAGGTTTGCAAAATCACCCGAGCCACCACCTGCGTTGGGGTACGCCATCAGTTTGCCGTTTTCGTTTTCTGTTTTCACTTGTAGAAAATACGTGAGGGCAGGCACGAATTGAAAGTCGCTGGCCAAGATTGCATATTCTTTTTTTGGCGTTGCCCCCATACTTTTTTCAAGCCACGGTTTCAGGTAGCGGTAAAAACACATATACGTTGACACGGGGTTTCCCGGCAAAGCAAAAACTGTATGAGATAGGCTTCTTCCAAACCATATTGGTTTTCCTGGCTTTTGGCTTATCTGATGGAAAAGTTTTTTCACGCCAAGTTGTTCCAATGTCTTGGGAATGAAGTCAAACTTTCCTTTCGATACTCCTCCCGACAAAATGATCAGTTCATATTCCGCGAAAATCTTTTTCATTTCATGAACAAGAATTTCTTCATTGTCGGCAATATGAAATTGATCGGACGAATGGTTCAATTGATGGAACGCAGCTTGTAAGGCAAAAGAATTGGATCTCCGTATTTGCCAGGGCTGTGGCTGCTCATCAACGCCCACCAATTCATCACCCGTGCTGATGATGGCGGTTTTTGGTAATTCATAGACGTTCACCTTACTTTTTCCGGTAGCTGCAAAAAGGGCGACTTCTGCCGGTGATATTTTTATTCCCGGCTCAAGTATCTGCGAGCCCCGCTTTTCGTCCGCACCTTGCTGATGGATGTTTTGGTTGACCTCAACCACTTCGGCAAGAATGTGTGCTACGCCATCTTTTATGGAAAGGGATTCGTATTGAACCACTGCATTGGTGCCTGCGGGCATCACGGCACCGGTCATCACTTCAATGGCGTTGTTTGGTTGATCAAGTTTTTTTTCGGGCATGCCGGCAGCCTGCACTCCTTCCAACACAAATGTGCGCTGCCCTTTATTGAACGCACCGATATCAATGGCAATTCCGTCCATGGCCACTCGGTCGAAGGGTGGCAGGTCGCGGTCGGCCTTGATGGTTTCTGCCAGCACGCGCCCTGCGGTACCACTGATTTCAACCGTTGTTATTTTTGGTTTGAAAAGATTGCCAAGAATTATTGATTCCGCTTCCTGTACGCTTATCATGTTTTGATTAGATTTGAACAATGAAGGAACAATTTACACATATTGATGCATCGGGCAATCCGCAAATGGTGGATGTGTCGGAAAAGAAAATTTCCAAACGGGTGGCCAAAGCGCAGGCCGTAGTAGTGCTGGGGGAAAAAATCATGTCGCACATGAAGGGTGATGAATTGATCACGAAGAAAGGTCCTGTTTTTCATACGGCTATTATCGCTGGAGTGATGGCCGCCAAGAAAACGCATGAACTCATCCCGTTCTGCCATCCACTGGCATTGGAAGATTGCAAAATAAAAATCACCGTAAAAAAAAATAAAGCCATCATCAACACCGAAGCGGTGATCACATCAAAGACAGGCGTGGAGATGGAAGCATTGACTGCTGCTGCGGTTGCCGCCCTCACTATTTACGATATGTGC
>JANOQB010000695.1:0-3963 GCA_031422215.1 Cytophagales bacterium
GGCAAAACCTTCCAGACAGAGTAGAAAAAAAACTGTACAGGCAAACAGTTGGCGCATAATTTAACTGTCGATTTAAATTAAATCTATGCTTTTATTTAGTGGAAAGCTATCAACTTATTTCGTTGTTGAATGCACATGTTACAATTTGTTGGCTAACAGACAGAAATACTTATTTGCTTATGTTAATTTTGCCAGTTACTGCAAACAGACAAGAGTTTTTCAAAAATCATTTCAATTATAATTCCCGCCTACAATGAAGAAAAAGGAATTGGCGAGGTAATCCGGGAAATTCCAAAATTACTTATAAAAGAAATTGTAGTGGTGAACAATGCCTCTACGGACAACACCGCGAAGGTTGCCATCGCTGAAGGTGCAACGGTGCTGGATGAGCCTATTCCCGGTTATGGGCGAGCGTGCCTTAAAGGAATAGAATATTTGAAACAGTCGGAACCCAAACCCGACATCGTGGTTTTTTTGGATGGCGATCATTCCGATTACCCGGAGGATATGGCTGACCTGATAAAACCAATTGTGGAGAGCGATGTTGATCTTGTAATCGGCTCGCGTGCTTTGGGCAATAAGGAAAGAGGGTCAATGACTCCCCAGCAAATTTTTGGCAATTGGTTGGCCACATTGCTTTTGAAATTATTGTATGGTGTGAAATTTACAGACCTGGGTCCTTTCCGCGCAGTTAAATTTGAAAAGCTTTTGGAATTGGATATGCAAGACAAAACCTACGGCTGGACGGTGGAGATGCAACTGAAAGCGGCAAAAAATGGTTTGCGCTGTGCGGAAGTACCCGTGCGATATCGAAAGCGGATTGGGTTTTCTAAAATCAGCGGAACAGTAAAAGGAACTGTGATGGCCGGATATAAGATTTTGTACACTATTTTTAAGTATCGCTAAACTTGCAACAGGCAAACTGCCCAGGGCCAATGGAATTAACAGTCACAATTCTCTACACACTCTCACTCCTCTACATTTTTCTGTTCAGCTTGGGGCAATTGCAACTTGTGTGGATTTATGTTCGCAATAAAAAGAGTATAGCTGAAGATGTAGAGTCGATGAGCGACTACCCCCATGTAACAATTCAGCTTCCGGTCTATAATGAAAAGTATGTAGTGGAGCGGTTGATTGATGCCGTAAGCAAATTTCAATATCCGCACGATAAAATTGAAATTCAAATTTTGGATGACTCCTCTGATGAGACCACCGGGATCATCGAAAGAAAAATTGCTGAACTCAGGCCGTTGCTATTGGATATAAAACTTCTTCATCGAACCAACCGGGTCGGATTTAAAGCAGGCGCATTGGCCGATGGGTTGCAATCCGCGAAGGGTGAATTCATCGCCATCTTTGATGCGGACTTTATTCCGGAGCCGGATTTTTTGATGAAGACCATTCCACACTTCAGTCATCCTGAAGTTGGTGTGGTGCAAACCAGGTGGGGGCACATCAATAAAGATTATTCATTGCTTACACAGCTTCAGGCTTTTGGTTTGGATGCCCACTTTTCCATTGAACAAACAGCACGCAATGCCGCAGGAAGTTTTATCAACTTCAATGGCACGTGTGGTGTGTGGCGCAAAACGTGCATTGCCGATGCGGGTGGCTGGAGTGCCGATACCCTTACGGAAGATCTTGACCTTAGCTATCGCGCACAATTGAAAGGATGGAAATTCAAATACCTTGAAGACATTGAAACACCGGGCGAGTTGCCGATGATCATGCCCGCCATTAAATCGCAGCAGTACCGATGGAACAAAGGGGCTGCGGAAAACGCGAGAAAAAATTTTGGAAAAGTGCTGTGGGCAAAATTGCCAATGATGAACAAAGTCCACGCCTTCTTCCACTTGTTCAACAGTTCGGTTTTCATATCGCTGTTGATCGCAGCCTTGCTCAGCATACCCATGTTGTACATCAAACAAAGCAATCCGCAATTGAACCTGTTGTTTAACCTGGGCATTGTGTTCCTGGTTGGCTTTATGTCCATCACTTTTTTTTATTGGATAGCCACCAAACGCTTTTATGCTATTAGTCCGGCAAAGAAATTCCTTTCACTATATCCACGCTTTTTGATTGTTTCGATGGGCTTATCGTTGCACAATGGGATTGCTGTGTTCGAGGGATTAGTGGGAAGGAAAACACCTTTTATACGCACGCCAAAATTTAATTTGAAAAAAAATCAATCCTGGTTAGGCAATAGCTATTTGAGAAATCATTTTACTTTCAAAACATTGTTGGAAGGTTTACTGTGTTTGTATTTTGTGTTTGGCATTTGGTTGGGGATTGCCCTTCACGATGGCGGCCTCATCTTTTTTCATGTCATGCTGGTGTTGGGGTTTGGCAGTGTATTTTATTATTCCATAAAGCCTTTGTTTCATGCTTAGGGAAACTAAAAAAATAAGTTTTACAATTTTGCGGCATGGCGAGGCGCCACCGGGCTATCTGCTCCAAGTCCGTCCACCCACAAAGCCAACGCGCTTCGGGCCCCGATTAAACGAGGGCTCTCGCAAGGCGGAGCTTTCCGCTTCTATCCCTTGCCGAACCTAACCAACATGGGAAGTGTGCAATTTATTTCGAAAGTTTTTCTTATTCAAAAGCCCATCGACTATTTGCTTGTTGCCACCTCCTTAGTTTGCTTTTATTTTCTTGCCTACGAAATTCCCCGGCACAACACACTTCCATTATTTTCTGCATACGGAATTTTGTTTTTGATTTATCTGTGGGTTGTAAACAAAAGTCCGGGTCAAACAATTTCTTTTTGGATTGTGGTTGCACTGTGTTTTCGTTTGTGTTTGCTTTTTGCTCTGCCGCAGCTCTCTGATGATTTCTACCGCTTCATTTGGGATGGTCGTTTGCTGGCATCCGGCCATCACCCCTTTGCCGCTCTGCCTTCGGAATATTTAAAACTGAATATCCCCGGTGTTGATCAGGAACTTTACAATCACCTCAACAGCAAAGATTATTTTACAGTCTATCCACCGGTTGCTCAATATATTTTTTGGATGGCCGTAAAAATTTCTCCCAATTCAATTTTGGGAAGTGTGATTGTGATGAGGATTTTTATTCTCCTTGCCGAGACCGGATCAATCCTTCTTATAAAGAGCCTTCTCAAAAAATTTAACCTGCCCGAAAAAAATGTGCTGCTCTATGCGCTCAATCCATTGATCATTTTAGAACTCACAGGCAATTTACATTTTGAAGCCTTCGTGATTTTTTTTCTTCTGCTCGCCATTTTTTTTCTTGTCCGCAGTAATTTGCCGGCCTCTGCCACCAGTATGGCCATTGCTATATGCGCTAAGTTGGTGCCATTGATTTTTCTTCCGGCTGTCATCGGTCGCCTGAACACAAAAAAATTGTTTTTGTTTTTTCTGATCGTTGCTTCGGTGTGCTTGTTGCTCTTCGTTCCATTTTTCGATTGGGCCATTTTCAATTCGCTGCGCAGCAGTGTTGGTTTGTATTTCAACAAATTTGAATTTAACGCAAGCCTCTATTACCTCGTGCGCGGAGTTGGTTATTGGGTGTATGGCTACAACATCATTCAAACCGTGGGGTGGAAACTTGCGGTGACTACTTTTATTCTCATCCTTCTTTTTGTATGGATAAGAAGCCGCCAAAACAAGTTGAAGCAAGAAAATTTTATAGATAGTACTTTACTTCAAAATTGGATGTGGATGCTTTCCATTTATTTCCTGTTTGTAACCACGCTTCATCCGTGGTACATCACTTCGCTGATTGCCCTGTCAATATTTACCCGCTATCGTTTTGCTGTGGTGTGGAGCGGCTTGATCTTTTTAACGTATGCCGGATATGAAACCAACTCCTTTCATGAAATTTACTGGCTCACTGCCATCGAATATGTTTTGGTGATCGGGTTTCTTGTATATGAGATTTGGGAGAGGGATGGTGAGCAAAAAAGGTGGGCGTGAAGGTGAGCGTATAAGCGTAGAAGGCTTACGA
>JANOQB010000696.1:0-2864 GCA_031422215.1 Cytophagales bacterium
AAGGACTATGAGAATGCCGATTATGATAATTTTGTTGATGGTGAAGTTGCGCAGCAGATCCCATAGCAAGAAGGCATACACAGCACCAAACGTTGAAAAGACGGTGATGATAAATTTTGAAACCCCCGATTGCGAGTTTTCGAGCAATGGCTCGGAAAGCACAAGGCCAAGCGTAACAATAAAAATCTGGATCACCACCACATTTCTATAGTCTTTTGCTTTTTCGCGCTGCAGGGCTGCCTTGCTTAAAAATCCTTTGAATGTTAGCTGGAACATACTACTTCGGTCATTGCTTAGGCTACATCTTTAAACTTAGACACCATGGAATTCCCATTTTTTGTGTACCCTATCCTACGTAGTACGCAGTAATGGGTGAGATGCCCCGCGAAGCTAAGGATTAGATTTCAATAAATCGGATTTTGATCACGTGTAAAAAACGAAAAAGCGATAACCTTTCGGAAACCGCTTTTTCGATTGTGCCAATGGAGGATGTTAGTTGCCTCCGCCAGACCCGTGCCACAATTTTGTTGCGGATTATATTTTGGGTTGACATTTTGTTTTTCCCTTCCTTGATCCTTCGTTCGTAATAGAGCTTCATTTCAGGGTTATGTTGGATACTGCTACAGGCTGCGTTGGAGAGTAGCGTTTTTAGTCTTTTGTTGGCCAGATGGTTGACTTTCTTTTTGCCCTTGATGCTGGTGCCCGATTGATACTCAAAAGGCACTATACCGCAGTAGCAAGCGAACTTGCGCCAATCGTCAAAAGCCGTAAAACAATTTAGTGTACACCATCATGGTGGTACCTACCATGACGGGTTTTTTGAACTGGCCGACCTTGCAAAAAAATCCGGGCTACAAGTGGAGAGTGTAAAAAAATTGACCGCTTTATTGTTAGGCTTCCGCATTTCAAAAAGTGCCCAGACCAGCAATTGGGAGGCCAGTGTCTTTAATGAAAAACAAATCAGCTATGCTGCTACTGATGCGTGGGTTTGCCTGAACATCTACAATAAATTGAATGGGCTTTAGCCAAAAAGATACCACAAGTGGCCTTCGTGTTTTTGGCTCCACTATTACCCAGGAATGTAAATATCAAATCTTGCTCCCTTGTTTAATTCACCTGTTGCCGTGATGATGCCGTTGTGGCTCTCCACAATTTTTTTTACGATAGCCAACCCAATCCCTGTGCCATCATATTCTTCTTTACTATGAAGTTTTTTAAACACTTCAAAGATACGTTCGCTGAAATGAGGTTCAAAGCCAATGCCATTGTCTTTGACGGTGATGTGGCAATAATCTTTCTCGCGTGAAAGAGAAACAAAATTTTGTAACTCTAATGTATTGCCTTTTACAATTTTGTTGGTTACTGATATATGTGGTGGTTTGTCGGGATGCGAAAATTTAAGTGCATTGCTTATGAGGTTGTGCATAAGCTGACGAAACTGAAAAACGATGATGTTGGCAGAACCAAGTTCAGTGGCCTCTATGATAGCCTGCTTTAGGTGAATGACATCTTTTAGTTCGTCCTTCACATCTTCCATAACTACAGTGAGGTCGGTTTTCTCAAACTTACGTTCGGTGTTGTGGATGCGGGAGTAAGCAAGTAAATCATTGATAAGTTGCCGCATTGTTCTTGCTGCCGATTGCATTCGCTGAAGATTATACTTACCATTGTCCGATAGGTTTTCACTTTCCTTTTCGAGCATGATTGTGGCGAAGGTTTGTATTTTACGGAGCGGCTCTTGCAAATCGTGACTAGATATATACGTGAATGCAAGAAGTTCTTTGTTAGCAATGGTTAACTCAGCCGTCCGCTTTTCATTCTCTTCGTTTTGAAATAAAAGTTCTTTGTTGGCCTTGATCAATTCTGCTGCTTGAATCTTCAATTTTTCGGCAATAGAATTTTTTTCCTTCCTCTCTTCCACGTCCCTTAGTGCCCGGTCAATTTTTTGCACTAACATGAATAATTTATTCTTTGGCGTGTAATCGGTAACACCACTCTTAATAAGCTCAACAGCAATTTCTTCTCCAATAATGCCGGAAACAATAATAAATGGGATGTGCGAAAATTCCTTTTGCTTAATTTCAAAAGCTGACGTTGCATCAAATGCAGGAAGAGAAAAATCGGACAGTATTATATCAGGTCTAAAGTTTTGAAGAGCATTCTCAAAATCTTCGCGGGTTCTGACAACTTCAGACGTAAATTGCAATCCGGATTTCTTCAATTCGCGTTGAAGCAGATCAGAATCATTTTGGTTATCTTCAAGAACAAGTATTTTAAGATCGGCTTTCATTATCTATGCTAATTGAATATATCGTTATCACTTCTTGCTCTTTCTTTCTGATTCTACTGAATACTAAATAGCTTATACTATTATATCGCCTAAGCAAGAAGCGAAGTAGTACGTTAATGGGCTGGCTGGCTTAATATCATCCAATACAATCCAATCTCTTTTATAGCATGAAAAAAATTATCGCTTTCAACGGGTTTTACAATATAACTATTGGCGCCCAGGGCGTAGCACTTTTCTATATCCGGGTCTTCTTTAGATGAAGTAAGTATTACCACGGGGATGGATTTAAAGTCTGGGTCTGATTTTACTTTCTCCAGTACTTGCATTCCAGTTACTTTTGGCATCTTAAGATCCAGTAATATCAGTTTAGGGTTTGCCTTAATATCCCGCGAGGCATAAATACCTTTGCAATACATAAAATCAAGAGCTGCTGCTCCGTCTTTAACATGGTGAAGTTTGTTTGTAAAACCGCTTTTGACAAGGGCACGAATGGTGAGCAAAGCATCGTCTTCGTTATCCTCGACAAATAAAATTTCAATGTCATCGTAATTCATATTTTTTCTATTTAAGTGTT
>JANOQB010000697.1:0-5468 GCA_031422215.1 Cytophagales bacterium
GGCTCGCGATCATGAAGTCAGGCGCGACCTGTTTTTCTTTCAATCGCTTGGCCATGGTGGGGGCATCTTTCTCTCCTCGTTTGTTTAGCGGCCTGTCGAAGTCACTCAAATCGGGATTGTCCCAACTGGATTTGGCGTGGCGTATGAGGTATAGTGTTTTCATGGCTATTGTGAAATAAATTTAATCAAAGCTACTCTTATCTTTGCCATGCGGATATGGAAAACAAACCACTTAAAAAGAGGATCAAATATACTTCGCTATATTTTTTTATCCGGTTCCTGATTTTTGCTTCCAACTTGCTACCACGCAAAATGTGGTTGGGCCTTTGCGGATGGCTCGGCAAGATCGCTTATGCCGTTTCGCCCAAGCCACGGGAGCGAGCTATCTATCACCTCGGCCTTGCTTTTGGAAAAGAGAAATCGTCAAAAGAAATCCTGGCACTCAGCAAGAGAGTGTTTGTGATGCTGGGAAAAAACGGTGGCGACATTTTGCGTTCGTTAAATGTGCGCACCCTCGATGACCTCAATAAATTTTTGATTACCCACGGAATCGAAAATTATGAAAAGGCCCACGCCAAAGGAAAAGGCGTGATGTTTCTCACTTCACACCTCGGTGCCTTCGATCTTCAAATAACCAACATGGCGTTGCGCGGGCTGAACCCAAATATTGTGGGCACTGCCTTAAAAGATGAGCGCCTGAATGAATTGCTGTGGCAATATAGAAACACGTATGGTGCCATTGCCATCGAGCGTGGCAAAGAAAGTGTTCGGTTGTTTAAAGCACTGAAGTCGGGAGGTTCCATTGCGATCCTTATTGATCAGGACACCAAAGTAAAAAGCAGATTTGTGGATTTTTTCGGCATGAAAGCATCAACACCTATTGGGGCAACCGTACTGGCCCTGCGTACGGGTGCTGCCGTGGTGCCCACCTATGTTTATCTCGATGAGAGCGGAATGCAAAACATGCACATCCTTCCGGAGATGCCGCTGGTGATCACCGGTGATGAAGAAAATGATTTGATTGTAAACACCCAGAACTTCACAAACTTCACTGAGCAAATTGTGCGCGAGCATCCCGAACAATGGGTGTGGATGCACGAGCGGTGGAAGACCCGGCCAGGAGAGGAGATTAGGTGAATTAATTTTGAAGCGGCATGGTTTTTAAAACATTGCCGGTTCTTGCTGAAATGCTGTGCCATTTTGAAATGCACTTGCGGAATGCTACGTGATATGCCATTTCCTATTGCTTTTATTTTTGAATAAAAGAGAATCATTTTAGTTCAAATTCTTCTATCTTGTTGCTTCATTCCTAAAACGCCAATAAGATGTCTAAAAACCTTCGTCACACCTCCGAGTACAGAGATAGGCACAATTGGATCAATGTAAAATTAAGTTTGATTGAGTTTGAAGAAAATGGATTGCACTTTGTTTACTCCCCTGCTTTAGACCTTACTGGCTACGGCAAAACTGAAGAAGAAGCAAAGGAATCATATAACCTAGCGATGGAAGAATTTATTAAATATACGACCAATAAAGAAACCGTTTACCAGGAATTGGAGCGACTTGGATGGACAATTTCTAAGAAGAAAAAAGTCACAGCACCTTCCCTTTCGGCATTATTACAGAGCAGAAGTTATTTAGAAGAGATTTTTACGGAAAGGGATTTTCGTAAGACTGATGAAAGCGTTTCCATCCCCGCTTAATCTTTAATGTCCACCCATCATTTACGAAATATTGGGCTTGACGATTACAGAAAATACTTAGAGCGTATTGGTTGCAGATGTACGCGCACAAAGGGTGGGCATGAGCATTTCACTAGACATGATTTATTGCGTCCATTAACATTGCAATCTCATATTTCGCCCATTCCAGAATTTATCATAAAAAATCATTCAAAAAATGCAATGCCCCAACTTATTAAAATAATGGTGATCAGAGGAAGGCTTGCGCTCCATTTCATCTCCTTAAATTTCAAATGACCATACCAGGCGAAGGTCATAAACGTGTTGGAGAGCACGAGGAGTGTTATGGTTATCAATGCTTTCATTATGCTGAATAGTAGGCAGTAGGCAGTAGGCAGCAACCAGTAGGCAGTATGTGCCTACTACTAAATAAAACTACTTCACCAACTTCTTATACCTGATCCTATGTGGCTGGTCGTCACCCAAGCGTTTCTTTTTGTTTTCTTCATACTCACTGAAACTCCCTTCAAACCAAAACACTTGCGAGTCGCTCTCGAAGGCAAGTATGTGTGTGCACACGCGGTCGAGGAACCAACGGTCGTGAGAAATGATAACGGCACAGCCCCCAAAATTCTCAAGGGCTTCTTCCAACGCGCGAAGTGTGTTTACGTCTAAGTCGTTCGTGGGCTCATCCAACAATAATAAATTGCCGCCTTGCTTTAGTGCGATGGCGAGATGTGTGCGGTTGCGCATACCTCCCGAAAGTTCTTTTACTTTTTTCTGCTGGTCGGTTCCACTGAAATTATACTTGCTCACATAAGCGCGCGAGTTGATTTCTTTTCCTCCCACAAGGATCAATTCTTGCCCGCCCGTGATGGCCTGCCACACGCTGTCTTCAGGTTTCAGGTCGTCATGCTCTTGGTCCACATAGGCAATCTTCACAGTTTCACCCAGCGAGAATGTTCCGCTATCGGGTTTCTCATTGCCTGTTATCATTTTGAAGAGCGTGGTTTTTCCTGCTCCGTTTGGCCCGATGATCCCCACGATTCCGGCAGGGGGAAGTGAGAAAGTGAGATTTTCATAAAGCAGTTTGTCGCCATACGATTTAGATACGCCATTGGCTTCAATCACCTTGTTTCCTAACCGTGGGCCAGGCGGAATAAAGATTTCCAATTTTTCTTCCTTCTCGCGGTTCTCTTGGCTCATCAATTTTTCATACGCACCCAGTCGGGCTTTTCCTTTTGCGTGGCGTCCTTTCGGGTTCATGCGCACCCAGTCCAGTTCTCGCTCCAACGATTTTTGCCTTTTCGATTCCGTCTTCTCTTCCTGTGCTAAGCGTTTTTGTTTTTGATCCAGCCAACTGGAATAATTTCCTTTCCAGGGAATGCCCTCACCACGGTCGAGTTCAAGGATCCAACCAGCCACGTTGTCTAAAAAATATCTATCGTGCGTTACCGCGATGATCGTTCCTTTGTATTGGCGCAAGTGCTCTTCCAGCCATTGCACCGATTCTGCATCCAAGTGGTTGGTGGGCTCGTCCAACAACAATACATCGGGGGTTTGCAGCAACAAGCGGCACAAGGCTATCCTTCTTTTTTCGCCACCCGAAAGATGTTCAACTTTTGCATCGGGCGGAGGGCAGCGCAACGCATCCATGGCGCGCTCCAATTTGTGGTCAAGCTCCCACGCGTTTGCAGCATCCAACTTTTCTTGCACTTCGCCTTGCTTGGTGATGAGTTTGTCCATGGCATCGGCATTTTCCAATACTTCCGGGTCGGCAAACTTTTCGTTGATTGCTTCAAATTCTTTCAACAGAGCAACCACGTCTTTCACGCCCTCTTCCACAATCTCCCTTACCGTTTTCGTTTTGTCCAATTGAGGCTCCTGCTCTAAGTAGCCCACCGTGTAGCCCAGGTCGGACAACACCTCTCCTTGAAATTCCCTATCGATACCTGCAATGATGCGCAACAAGGAAGATTTGCCCGATCCATTTAAACCAAGCACACCAATTTTTGCACCGTAGAAAAAAGACAAATAAATATTTTTGAGCACTTGCTTGTTGGGCGGGTAGATTTTGCTGACTCCCGTCATTGAGAAAATTATTTTTTCGTCTGCCATGCTTGTGTGAAATAAAGGTTGGATGCCTGCCTATTGGCAAAGCAGGCGCAAATATGGCTTTTTTTAACTCAATAGTCCATACTCGGAAGTGCACGGAAATTTGGCGTTGGGGTTACTATTCCAATCAAACAACTATCGAAAGTCGCTCCTGCCTTTGCCGGAAGGCAGGCCTTTCTTTGCTGGCATGGAGGTATTGACTATGAAATAATTAATTCTATTTTTGCGACAAATTTAAAGGGAGGAAAACACTATGTATTGGACACTGGAATTAGCCTCATATCTTGAAGATGCACCTTGGCCGGCTACCAAAGACGAGTTGATTGATTTCTCTATCCGCTCGGGCGCACCGTTGGAAGTAGTGGAAAATCTACAGGAACTTGAAGACGATGGTCAGCCTTACGAGAGCATTGAAGAAATATGGCCCGACTATCCCACCAAGGAAGACTTCTTCTTTAATGAAGATGAGTATTAAGAAAGAAGTAAGAAGTAAGAATTTAGAATGAAGCCCTGCTGGTCGGGGCTTTTTTGTTGGTTCAACATCAGCCCTTGCGCATGGCCAGCATTTTAATTGTTTTCAATACCGAGTCGGGTGTCAACGAGATGCTGTCAATACCTTCTGCAACAAGAAACTCTGCAAAATCGGGGAAGTCTGATGGGCCTTGTCCGCAAATACCTACTTTCACATTTTTACTTTTGGCAATTTTGATCAGGCTGGAGATGGATCGCTTTACTGCCAGGTTTCGCTCATCATAAATATCGGCCACCAGGGCTGAGTCACGGTCGAGGCCCAGGGTAAGTTGTGTCAGGTCGTTGGATCCGATTGAGAATCCGTCTATATGCTCGGCAAACAAGTCGGCCAATAAAATATTAGAGGGAATTTCGGCCATCAGATAAACCTGTAGTCCGTTCACCCCACGTTTCAATCCGTACATTTCCATCACCTCATATACTTTTAACAATTCGGCCACCGTGCGGCAGAAGGGGATCATCACCACCACGTTTGTCAGCCCCATTTTTTCGCGCACACGCTTGATGGCCAAGCACTCCAATCCATACGCATGACGGTATTTATCTGAATAGTAGCGTGAAGCGCCACGCCACCCTATCATGGGGTTTTCTTCTTTGGGTTCGAAATAAGAGCCGCCCAAAAGATTGGCATACTCGTTCGTCTTAAAGTCGGAGAAGCGAACGATCACAGGATTAGGATAAAAGGCAGCCGCTATTTTACCTACGCCATACGAAAGCTTGTGTATGAAAAATGATTCTTCATTTTCATACCCTTTGATGATGTTCTTGATCTGCTCGCTGAGATTGACATCGCTTAACTCGTGGTGCCTGAGCAATGCAAGAGGGTGAATCTTGATGTAGTTGTTGATGATAAATTCTTCGCGTGCCAGGCCAACCCCAGCGTTGGGAACGTGCGAGAATTTAAACGCCAGTTCAGGTGAACCAACATTGATCATGATGGGTGTTTGAATTTTTGGAAGGTCGCGCAGATCAGTTTCTATTTTTTGAAAAGGTATGGCACCTTCATAGATGTACCCCAGGCCATACGAGCCATTGATGATCACGGCATCTTTAAAACCCGATTCTGTATCCAACGAAAAGGCAACCCCCGAACTTGCCAAATCGGACCGCACCATTTTCTGAACACAAACAGAAAGGGCC
>JANOQB010000698.1:0-8722 GCA_031422215.1 Cytophagales bacterium
TTTGACGATGAAGTGAAGTCATATACCTTGATCAAGTTCAGAAGGACTAATCAGGATACTTGCATCAACCTTACCCCACTTGTTAAAAAAGGTGAAAGAGTAAGCAAAGGCCAACCTTTGTGCCAAGGCTATGGAACGGCCAACGGTGAATTGGCCCTGGGGCGCAACTTGTTGGTGGCTTACATGCCGTGGCAGGGATATAACTTTGAAGATGCCATTGTAATTTCTGAGCGTGTGGTTCGTGAAGACATTTACACATCCATACACGTAGAAGAATTTGAACTGGAAGTGCGCGATACCAAACGTGGCGAGGAAGAATTGACCTCGGAGATACCTAACGTAAGCGAGGAAGCTGTAAAGCACCTTGATGAAAACGGTATCATACGTATTGGTGCCGAAGTGAAGGAAGGAGATATCCTGATCGGTAAGATCACACCGAAAGGAGAAACCGATCCTACACCCGAAGAAAAATTGTTGCGTGCCATTTTTGGAGATAAAGCTGGTGATGTGAAAGATGCTTCTATGAAAGCGCCTCCATCCCTGAAAGGTGTGGTGATTGAAACCAAATTGTTCTCCAGGCCCAAGCGCGATAAAGATGTGCGTTCGAAATCCAAGAAGGAATTAGACACACTCAAGAACCGCTACAGCAAACAACTGGCTGAATTGCGCAATGAGATGATCAAGAAATTGACCACACTACTTACGGGAAAAACAAGTCAGGGCGTGAAGCATAAGTTTGGTGATGAATTGATCAGCAAAGGCGTGAAGTTCTCCAGCAAGGTGATTGACAACAACCTGTTCCCCGACAAGAACATCTATCGTGATGAAAGCAATTACAATGTGCCTGAAGAGGTGAATTTGATTGCCGACATAAGCCTTGAAAGCTGGACTACCGATGATCACACCAATGACTTGATTTCGGAGTTGGTCAAAAATTATCTGAACAGGAGAAATGTTATTTCAGGCGAGTTCAAACGCGAACGTTTCACCCTCGAAGTAGGAGACGAACTTCCGGCAGGCATTGTGCAATTGGCGAAAGTGTATGTGGCCAAGAAGCGCAAACTGAAGGTAGGGGATAAGATGGCCGGTCGTCACGGAAATAAAGGTGTGGTGGCGCGTATCGTGCGTGAAGAAGATATGCCATTCCTTGAAGACGGTACTCCGGTTGATATTTGTTTGAACCCACTGGGCGTGCCTTCGCGCATGAACCTGGGCCAGATTTATGAAACCGTGCTTGCCTGGGCAGGTAAAAAACTTGGAAGAAAATATGCCACTCCTATTTTTGATGGAGCATCTTTGGATCAGGTTGCTGCCGAATTGAAGGAAGCGAACCTTCCTGAATTTGGACGTACTTATCTATACGATGGTTTGACGGGCGAGAAATTCGATCAGCCGGTTACCGTAGGAATTGCATACATGCTGAAACTTGGTCACTTGGTGGATGATAAGATGCATGCTCGTTCTATCGGGCCATACTCACTCATTACACAACAACCTCTTGGTGGTAAAGCACAATTTGGTGGGCAGCGTTTTGGAGAGATGGAAGTATGGGCGATTGAAGCCTTTGGTGCATCGCACATCCTTCAGGAAATTCTTACCATCAAGTCTGACGATGTGATTGGCCGTGCGAAAGCATACGAATCGATTGTGAAAGGTGAAACCATGCGCAAGCCGAACATACCAGAGTCATTCAATGTATTGGTTCACGAACTGAGAGGGTTGGCACTGGAGATAACGATGGATTAACTGGGCACCGGGAATTGGGCATCAGGAATTAGGCACTAAGGTTCCAATTCCAAATCTCAACTTCCAATGCTTATTAGTAAAATGAATTAGTTAACTGAAAACTCAACAAGCATGTCTTTCAGAAAAAATAAAAAGATCAACAACGATTTCTCGAAAATCACCATCAGCCTTGCTTCGCCAGAATCCATTCTGGAAAGCTCGCATGGTGAAGTAACACAACCGGAAACCATCAACTACCGCACGTATAAGCCGGAGATGGGCGGTTTGTTTTGCGAGCGCATTTTCGGTCCGGTAAAAGATTGGGAGTGCCATTGTGGAAAGTATAAGCGCATACGCTACAAAGGCATTATCTGCGACCGTTGCGGTGTGGAAGTTACCGAGAAGAAAGTAAGACGCGAGCGCATGGGCCATATCGAATTGGTTGTGCCCGTAGCACACATTTGGTATTTCCGCTCGTTGCCAAACAAGATTGGTTATTTGTTGGGCCTTCCCACCAAAAAATTAGATCAGATTATTTACTACGAACGCTATGTAGTTATCCATCCCGGCACAAAAGAAGAAGATGGTATCAACCGTCTTGACTTTCTTACCGAGGAGGAATATTTGGACATCGTGGACAAGTTGCCCCGCGAGAATCAAATGCTGGACGACAACGATCCTAAGAAATTTATTGCCAAGATGGGTGCCGATGCACTCGAAATGCTTTTGTCACGTGTAAACTTGGACGAATTGTCGTACGAGTTGCGCCATCAGGCCGCTACGGATACTTCGCAGCAACGCAAGGCCGAAGCACTCAAGCGCTTGAAAGTAGTGGAAGCTTTCCGTGAAGCAAATACACGAGTTGAAAACCGACCTCAGTGGATGACCATTAAGATGGTTCCTGTTATCCCACCGGAATTGCGCCCATTGGTGCCATTGGATGGCGGACGTTTTGCCACATCCGATTTGAATGATCTTTACAGACGTGTTATTATCCGTAACAACCGTCTCAAGAGATTGATCGATATCAAAGCTCCCGAAGTAATTCTCCGTAATGAGAAACGTATGCTTCAGGAAGCCGTTGACTCGTTGTTCGACAATTCACGCAAAGTGAATGCGGTTCGTTCGGATGGTAACCGTGCGTTGAAATCGTTGAGCGATATGCTCAAAGGAAAGCAAGGACGTTTCCGTCAAAACTTGCTCGGCAAGCGTGTTGACTACTCTGGCCGTTCGGTAATTGTGGTTGGCCCCGAATTGAAATTGCACGAGTGCGGATTGCCAAAAGACATGGCGGCTGAATTGTTCAAGCCATTTATTATCCGTAAGCTGATTGAAAGAGGAATTGTAAAGACCGTTAAGTCGGCCAAAAAAATAGTTGATCGCAAAGATCCTGTGGTGTGGGATATTTTGGAAAACGTGTTGAAAGGACATCCTGTTCTTTTGAACCGCGCCCCAACGCTTCACCGGTTAGGCATCCAGGCTTTCCAACCCAAATTGATTGAAGGAAAAGCCATTCAATTGCACCCACTCGTTTGTACTGCCTTCAACGCAGACTTTGATGGTGACCAGATGGCCGTTCACGTTCCACTGGGCCAGGAAGCAATTTTGGAAGCTTCGGTGTTGATGCTTTCATCGCACAATATTTTGAACCCTGCCAATGGCGCACCGATCACCGTTCCTTCACAAGACATGGTGTTGGGTCTCTATTACTTGACCAAAGGCAGAAAAGGGGAGAAGGGCGAGGGCAAAACTTTTTACTCTTCCGAGGAAGTGGTTATCGCTTACAACGAGGGCAAACTCTCCAAGCATGCGATAATTAAAGTAAGAGCGAATTTAAAAGATAAGAAAACAGGAACCATTGAGAGAAAACTTTTTGAAACAGTTGCAGGTCGCGTAATTTTTAATCAGGTAGTTCCTGAAGAAGTGGGTTTCGTGGATGAACTGCTTACCAAGAAAAAATTGCAGACCATTATTGCGGATGTGTTCAAGTACGCGGGTCAGGCAAAGACCGCTAAATTCTTAGATGATATTAAAGACATCGGTTTCCAAATGGCCTACAAGGGTGGTTTGTCGATGGGCTTGGGCGATGTAAAAGTTCCGGATGAAAAGAAAAAGTTGGTAGGAGAAGCACAGAAAGAAGTTGCTTCCGTGTGGAACAACTACATGATGGGTCTTATCACCGACAATGAACGCTACAACCAGGTTATTGATATCTGGACGCGCACGAACACGTTGCTCACCAACACGCTGATGAAGCAGTTGGAAGAAGATCAGCAAGGCTTCAACTCGATTTATATGATGATGCACTCGGGGGCCCGTGGTTCAAGAGAGCAGATCCGTCAGTTGGGTGGAATGCGCGGCCTGATGGCCAAGCCACAGAAAAACCTCGCAGGTTCAGTAGGCTCTATCATCGAGAACCCTATCCTTTCCAACTTCAAAGAAGGATTGGATGTGTTGGAGTATTTTATATCGACACACGGTGCCCGTAAAGGTCTTGCCGACACGGCATTGAAAACTGCCGATGCGGGTTACTTGACCCGTAGGTTGGTTGACGTGGCTCAGGACTTAGTGGTTACCGAAGAAGACTGCGGAACATTGCGCGGCTTGAAAGTGACAGCTTTGAAAGACAACGAAGATATTGTAGAGCCATTGTCGGAGCGCATTTTGGGCCGGGTAACGGTGCACGATGTATATGATCCGGTAACGCAGGAATTGATCTGTGCAGCCAATGAGGAAATCACGGATGAAGTTGCCAAGTTGATTGAAGAGACAAGCATTGAGGAAGTTGAAATACGCTCCGTGTTAACGTGCGAAACCAAGATTGGGGGTTGTGCAAAATGTTATGGCAGAAACTTGGCTACCGGTAAAATGGTGCAGGCAGGTGAGGCTGTAGGTGTAATTGCCGCGCAGTCCATTGGCGAGCCAGGCACTCAGTTAACATTGCGTACATTCCACGTGGGTGGCACGGCCTCCAACATTGCTGTGGATGCAAACATCAAAGCGAAGTTTACCGGTGCTGTGGAGTTTGAAGCGATACGCACGGTGGAAACAACTGACCGCGACAATAATAAAGTAAAAGTGGTGATGGGCCGCACAGGCGAAATCAGGATCGTGGATGCTGAGAAGCGCGTGCTTATTTCCAACAACGTTCCGTATGGTACTTTCCTTCGCGTGAAGGATGGACAGAAAGTTGAAAAAGGTGAAGAGCTTTGTTATTGGGATCCATATAATGCCGTTATCCTTTCTGAGTATGATGGTGAAATTGAATTTGAGTCGATCATTGAAGGGATTACTTATAAGGAGGAATCGGATGAACAAACCGGTCACCGTGAAAAAGTAATTTCTGATTCTCGTGACAAGACTAAAAACCCGGCCATCATTGTGAAGGGCAAGTCTGACCCTAAGTCATACAACATTCCAGTAGGTGCTCACCTTGCGGTGGAAGAAGGAGATAAAATCAAAGCAGGTCAGGTGCTTGCTAAAATCCCTCGCACTATGGGCAAGTCGCGCGACATTACAGGTGGTTTGCCCCGTGTAACCGAATTGTTCGAGGCTCGAAATCCATCTAATCCTGCTGTGGTAAGTGAGATTGATGGCGTGGTAACCTATGGAGGTATCAAGCGTGGTAACCGTGAAATTTTCATCGAGTCGAAAGACGGAGTGCAGAAGCGTTACCTTGTGCCTTTGTCCAAACATATACTGGTTCAAGACAACGACTTTGTAAAAGCAGGTCAGCCTCTTTCGGATGGAGCCATTACTCCTTCGGATATCCTATCTATCAAAGGACCGACTGCGGTGCAGGAATATTTAGTGAACGAGATTCAAGAAGTATATCGCTTGCAAGGTGTGAAGATCAACGACAAGCACATCGAGTGTATCGTAAGCCAGATGATGCAGAAAGTAGAAATCATCGATTCGGGCGACACTACATTCTTGCCAGGTGAATATGTGGACAAGTTTGAATTCCGTGAGGAGAACGACCGCGTGTTGGATAAGAAAGTGGTGATGGATGCAGGTGACTCACAACGTTTTAAAGTTGGCCAGATCATCAGCCCCCGCGAATTGCGCGATGAAAATTCTTCCTTGAAGAGAAAAGACCTGAAGGTAGCGGATGTGCGCGATGCATTGTCGGCTGTGTCGCGGCCTACGTTGCAAGGGATCACGCAAGCGTCATTGAAAACAGAAAGCTGGCTGTCGGCTGCATCATTCCAGGAGACCACAAAAGTTCTTAGCGAAGCCGCCATCCGTGGCAAGGCCGATCACTTGATGGGACTGAAGGAAAATGTAATCGTAGGCCACTTGATCCCTGCCGGCACAGGCCAGCGCAGGCTGAATGATATGATTGTTGGCTCCGAAGAAGAATACCAGAGGCTTGTAGATGCCCCTGAGAAAAAGACGAAAGAAAAGGAGTTGGCCCAATAATTCTAATTTGAAAATTTGAAGATGAGATAATTTGGAAATGAGGCTTTCTCTAAAGGGTAGCCTCTTTCTTTACTTATCTTCAAATCACACTTCTCAAACCATAACTTTTGTCAACGTAATTTTCAAATCTTTGCCAAAGGCATTCCTTTGGAACAAATTGACTCATTTTCAAATTATCTGATTCTCAAATCGAATTATGGCTGACGAAAAAAACATTCCGCCCCAAAATCAAATCAACATTGAGCTATCCGAAGAAATTGCCGAAGGCATTTATTCGAACCTCGCTATGATAGCCCACTCCAACAGTGAGTTTGTAGTTGATTTTATACGGTTGATGCCCGGTGTGCCAAAGGCACGGGTAAAATCAAGGATAATAATTACCCCTGAGCACGCCAAAAGATTGTTGGCTGCACTGAAGGACAACATCAATAAATACGAAGCCACGTTTGGTCCTATCAAGCAAACCAACGAAGCACCACAGTTCCCCATGAATTTTGGCGGTACCATTGGTGAAGCGTAACCCCTTAACGCAATTCCAAAATTTTTTCCATCTTTGCTGTACGCTTTCCAAAGCGCATCACATAAAGCCTATGAAGCTGTTTATCTAATCCCGTTCAGCACGGGGTTCTTTCCTGATCCACCTTCCTTGTGAGGGTGATAGTTTATTTATCAACATAAATTTCTTTTCATGAAAGTTTTAACAAAAACAGTTTCGCTGTTTAAGCTATTTAAACAAGCCGTAATAGGCACCGAACAAAATTTTACAGAAGGCAGCATTAACAAGGCTATTTTTCTATTGTCCATTCCGATGATTTTGGAGATGGCCATGGAGTCGCTCTTGGCAGTGGTGGATATATTTTTCATCAGTATGTTGAACGACAACGATGCCGTGTCCGCGGTTGGTCTTACAGAATCAGTTTTGGCGATTGTTTATTCTTTGGCCATGGGCTTGGGCATGGCTGCCACTGCTATGGTGTCGAGGAGGATAGGGGAGAAGGATGCGCCCGGTGCTGCCGTGGCTGCAGTGAACGCGCTCTACATCGGCTTGATAGTATCTGTGATCATTACCGTGATCGGGATTTTTTTTTATGATGATATCCTTCGGTTGATGGGTGCCTCCGAAAATATTATTGCTGTTGGTTCGGGCTATACCCAATGGATGTTGGTAGGCAATTTTACCATCGTTGCATTATTTCTTGTCAACGCAATTTTTCGTGGTGCTGGCAATGCGGCAATCGCCATGCACTCGTTGTGGATTGCCAACATCCTCAACATGATCCTCGACCCGATACTCATTTTTGGTTGGGGACCAATCCCGGCTATGGGTGTGGAAGGTGCAGCGATCGCAACCAACATCGGCCGGGGGGCGGGCGTGTTGTATCAAGTTTATTATCTCGCGGGCGAAAAAGGGATCATCAAAATCCATAAGGAGAATGTGAAGATCGATTGGAGCATCATCAAACGATTATTGAAAGTTTCATCAGGAAATATTGGTCAGTTTTTGATTTCCACGGCCAGTTGGCTCTTTATGGCGCGTATAATTGTTACGTTTGGAAGTGCAGCCTTTGCAGGATATCAGTATGCAATCCGGGTGATCATCTTCACCATTCTTCCTTCGTGGGGCATGGCGAATGCGGCTGCCACATTGGTAGGTCAAAACCTGGGTGCAGGAAAACCCGATCGGGCAGAGAAGTCGGTGTGGAAAGCCGGGTTTTTGAACATGGTTTTTCTGGGAATGATTTCCATTATTTTCTTTTTTATTTCCGAGCCGATCATGCGCATTTTTTCTGCTGACGAAGAAGTGATCCGCTATGGCACACAATGCCTTCGCATCGTTACGTTTGGATATGTATTTTATGGATATGGGATGGTGATCGTGCAGTCGTTCAATGGCGCAGGCGATACGCGCACGCCCACCATACTAAACTTATTTGGGTATTGGCTTTTTCAAATTCCGTTAGCGTACCTGTTGGCGGTGCAGTTTGCCTTTGGTGCCAGTGCCGTGTTTTGGGCCATTGCCATTGCCGAGTCGGTGATGGCCGTGATCGCGATCATTATTTTTAGGCAGGGCAAGTGGAAGAAGGTGGTGATTTAAAAACTGGTTACTGGATTCTTGTTACTGGTTGCTGGATTCTTGCCGGCATCAAGGATCCTTTTTCTTAAACGCAGATTTGAAAGCATTCTCCAATTCGGCACCGGCTTTTTTAAGGTTCGCTTCCACCTCTTTCCATCGCTCTTTGCTTTCGGCTTCTTTCTTGATTTTTTCTGCTGCTGTTTTTAGTTCTTCATACTTTTTCTGCATGTCGGCTTCCACGCGGGTGCTGGCATCTTTTACCTCCACCAAAAAACCGTCTAATTTTTTGCCGAAGTCTTTAAAAAACTTTTCTGCTTTTCCTTCTGGGTTGGTTTCCATATTCAATGATTACACTGTTTTAATTAAAAATAATTATCTGCTTTTAAACTTACCTAAAAACAATAGGAAAGGAAATATATTTTCGCTCCCCCAACTTAGAAGAAGCATGATTAAGGCTACGAATGATAGGGCCCATTTCAGCAAGTCGGTTATCGTGTTTTA
>JANOQB010000699.1:0-7341 GCA_031422215.1 Cytophagales bacterium
CATGGTGATTTTGAATGTGTTCCATTCACCAATATTTTTATCGGCATTTACTTTTGGTGTCACTCCGCGCCTCACATCGGCAGGCATTTTATCATCCATCCTGTAACCATACGCTTCACCAGAGCCAATGGGCCAGCACCAGATATTTGCCTGGCACTTGCCCACCCCACGGAGCAAGATGCCGGAGTCTGAATCGGGAACAGTCATGGTTATCTCCTCTCCCTTCTCATTTTTTTTATGCAAGCCGCTTGGCAAAATCAATGGCACATACGGATTGTTCCAAGGCGTTTCTTTTATGCGCCAGTCTACATACAACACAAAATCCTTATAGGCTTTTTCCGTCCACAGGTCCTTGGAATCTTTTGCTTCGCTCTCGGCATCGTAGTCGATTACTCCGTTCACAATTTTCCAATGGCCATTGTCACCGGCAGGGACTTTCCAATTGGTCATGTCCTTTCCATTGAACAAACTGACAAAGCCATCGGGCACTTTTCTATCTTGGGCAAAAAGACCAACTGACAAAATGAGGCATGCTGAAAAGAAGATTGATTTCATATATAATGGATTAAGGTTATAAGTTCAGTTACAGATTTTGGTTTACGATTATGACCGGATGTTACACAAACTAACGGATTGTCAGTTTGATCCCGATAGCTATCGGGACGAAAACTGACTTGAGAAATCAAAATACCTCAGGCTGACATACCTTTCAAATTGATTTGGGTAACATCCTTTATGACAACTCCCAGCCCTTCCTGTATTCCCTCCGTAAAAATTTATTTGCATCCGGTAAATTGGTGATCTCCATTTTGGCGGAATTATACACCACTTTTTTCCGGGCGCGAAGGGCCACTGCCCCCAGGTTGATTGTTTCGGAAACCGCGCCAGCCAACAGAAAACTTCCCGGAGATTGGGCCTTGTTCAAAAAGGCATCTATCCAAACATCGTTGGGAGAATCTTGCCTGCCCTCTTTTTGTTGCTCCTTTCCGTTAAGGTAATTTTTCATGGCACTTTCTGGAAGAAGCAACGGGTCTTCATTGCGGAAGCCGCCAATTATTTTTCCTTTGTCACCAACAAACATCATTCCTTCCTGCGGCAACACTTTCCCATCCACGTCCAGTTCGTCCGGGTTCGGTGGCTTCATCCCACCATCATACCAGAATAAATCAAAGGCAGGCAACGTTTCCTGTTTTGGAAATTTGAACCTGACAATGCATGAATGCGGAAAGGCCACATCGTTCACCACACCCTTGCTTACCTGATCTACAATGGTACGTGTGGTTGTGGCATAAGCTTCTGCACTCAACGGGGCCGTGTTGATGCCAAGTGTAAGGAACATGGGCCACAAACTATAATGCCCCATATCGGCAATACTGCCTCCACCGAAATCGTACCAACCGCGAAAAACACAATGCGTGTAGTTGGGATGGTAGGGCCTTTCGGGAACAGGGCCAAGCCAAAGGTCCCAATTAAAATCTTTTGGAATAGGCGGAGTATCCTGGGGGTTTGCCGTCCACTGTGGCCACACAGGGCGAAACGACCAATTATGGATTTCTTTTAATGTTCCGATGGCACCCTCCTGAATCCATTTTTTCACCAGATCATTTCCGGGCCGCTTGCTCCACGCCAGCAAGTGTGTGCTAACCCCCGTCTTTCTGGCTGTGTCAATGGTAAGCCGTACTTCCTCCATCCTGTTGGCGATGGGTTTATGGATCACCACATGCTTTCCTTTTTTCATGGCGGCAATGGAAATGGTTGCGTGCAAATGATCGGGTGTCATGATCTTGAGGGCATCGATATCTTTTTCCTTTTCCAACAATTCCCTGAAGTCAATGTAGGAGGCACATCCTTTAAACTTGCTGTCCTTATCTTTGGAATAATATTTTTCAACAAACTCCTGCCCAATGTCACGGCCTCCTGGAATACCTTTGTATTCCTCTCCCCAACCCGGATTTCCCAACGCTTTTCTGATCCCGTCACGTATCCCGTTGGCAGACCAGTCTATGTAGTCAGAACTTTTTTTGTTTGGATCGCACACCGCCACGATCTGGATTTTTGGATGCGCAATGAGTTCGGTCATTTCGCGCATGCCTTGCGTGCCACAGCCTATGTAGGCCAACACCAATTTATCGCTGGGGCTACCATGCCTGGCCCACCCAAAACATGGCGCGGCACTATGGTGAAGGCAAGCGAAGTAGCAGCTGCTGTTCCAATAAATTCCCTTCGGTTGATTTTTTTTCCTGCTTTCATACTGGTTGTAGTAGTTGATAAATATGACGAAGATCCGATAACTATCCTATCGTATTTGGATGGACGGATTCAATTGAATTTGAAATGTGTGTTGTGATGTATCGTTGTTTTGTGCTAAAGCTTTTTGCTAAAACAAATGCTCTCCTTCACATTTTCATACGGAGGAAAGTTGGGTATTTGTATGTACCCCGATTTTTGGTAGGCAGCAATTGCTTCCGGCTGGCTGTTTCCGGTTTCGAGTATTGCCACACCAAAGCCTTCTTCTTTGGCCCATTGCTCTAATCCAAACAGAACCTGTTTTCCTATTCCCCTATCTCGATAATCCGGATGCGTAAACATCCGCTTTATTTCAATGGTCTCTTTGTCTCTTGGCCTAAACGCTCCGCAAGCAACAGGCCTAGCACCGTCATGCACCAACATGACCCTCGCCTGTTCATCCATAAAATTAAAAGGGGCAAACTTATGTTGGATCAACGGGTAGCGTCCAAGAAGATCCTTGTCGAGCTGCACAATCAACTTCTTAAAATCAGGATTCGAAAAATTTGTACGCATAAAAATCATCACTCAAAATAACATTCCAATGGCTGCAATCAAAGTCATGGCAATAATAAACCATCGGTACATGGT
Organism: Cytophagales bacterium; assembly: GCA_031422215.1. Taxonomy (GTDB): domain Bacteria; phylum Bacteroidota; class Bacteroidia; order Cytophagales; family Cyclobacteriaceae; genus ELB16-189. The sequence continues at coordinate 2,878 of JANOQB010000699.1, forward strand.
GTCGCTCAGTTTGCCAACGATAACAATGCCCAGATAAGCACCTAAAATTATCACCGGCAACGTTATCAAATCTAACAAAAAAGTATTCCACCCTATAGTGTGCCAGGCAAAAACATGAAAGGGAACCTTAAACCAATTAACGACCATAAAAAACCAGGCGGTAGTACCGATGAACGCATTCTTGGGAAGCCGAACCGCTAACAAATAGATACTCATTACTGAGCCGGCCAAATTGCCCACCATAGAAGTAAAGCCACTGGCAACACCGGTGGTAATTGCAAACGCTTTGCTTTTTGGAATTTTATCGGGCGTGCTCAGCCTTTCCAACCAAAGCATGATGATGAGGCTGATGCCGATAGTAAAAGCCATTACAATTTTAAAAACATGATCGTTGATGTAGTTGCCAGTCACCGTTCCGGCCACCACACCCACTGCTGCCCACGGAAACAAAATTTTTAAATGATGCCAGGATGCATGGCGGTGGTAGTACCAAACTCCGATCACATCGGCCAATACCAACATGGGCAACATTACACCACTGGAAAGTTGGCCGCCAAAAACTGTTGCCAACAGAGGCACTGCCAACATGCCCGCACCGTGCACGCCCGTTTTGGCCATGCCGATAAGAAGCGCAACCAGCAACACAATGGCTAATTCGGAATAAGAAAGTTGGTAGGAGAAGAGGGTGAGCAAAATAGGAGTTAGTAGATAGTAGATAGAATTCAGAATATAGAATTCAGAAGTCAGAATTTAGGAGTTAGAATTTAGAATTTAGAAGTCAGAATGTTGAATTATTTTTCAATCTTTTTAAGGCCGGAATCAATTTCGGATTTTGAGAGCCACTTGCCGCGCACCATCACACCTTCTACTTTTTTGCTGTTGGTGATGTCGGCCAACGGGTTACCAGCAATCAACACGAGGTCGGCAATGGACCCGACTTTTATCGTGCCTGCATCAGCAAGGTTCAAGTAGTTGGCGACATTCACTGTGCCCGTGCGCAGTGCCTGATAAGGAGTGAGCCCGGCAGCCACTAAATATTTTAATTCGTTGTGAGTGGAAAAGCCCGGCACATTAAAAACTTGTGGTGCATCGCACCCAAGCAATAAGCCAACACCATTTCTCTGGCATTCATAAATAAGTTTACGTCTTAGCTTTATAAAACCTTCAATTTTTTTTGCATCGTACTGCGCATTTGCCATCAATGATTTTTTGCTTTCAATCCACTGGTTCACGGTTGCCTTCGCCATGTATTTGGCATCCGGGTCTTTGAGAAATTCCTCTCCGGTAAACCGGGAATCAAACCAACGGTCGGCCAGCGATTGCGTGGGCACCACCCAAATATTTTTTTCCTTCAAGCCCTGCATCAGTTTGGGTATAATGGATTCATCCGCTTTGTCGGCCACAAACATTCCGAACAAACCGGTTTGCTGCTCCACCATGCTTTCAATGCCCGGCACCATAGCTTCCACAAATCCATCCAAGTGATCGATGGAGGAATAGCCCGCATCGATGGCGCGCCACACGCCCACCCCAAACGAAACATGCCCGGCAAAAGGGATCCCAACTTCTTTGGCCGTGGCCGAAACGGAAGCGAAGGTTTCCTTTGTCAAGCCGGGATGGAGTTTTAAATAATCATAGCCGGAAGCTTTTTGTTCGCGCACCATCTCCGCACCACGCTCAGCAGTTTTCACACTCAACCCATTGAACGAAGGGCCTGTGGTGTAAAATCTCGGCCCGAATACTTCACCCCTATTTACCATGCTGCGAAGTTCCAAATGTTTGGGGTGGCCGAGCATGCCGCGTATGGTGGTGATGCCGTTGGCCGCGAACAGAAACAATACTTCCTTGTGCGATTCTATATTTTCATTTGGCGGCACGTGAGCGTGCATTTCGGCCAGGCCGGGGATCAAGTATTTTCCTTTGGCATCAATTACGAGTGCGTCTTTGCCATACTTCAATTTTTTTCCGATCGAAGCCACTTTTCCGTTCTTCACGATCACCATTTGATTTTCGATGATGCGCTCCGAATCCATCGGCACCACATTTACCGATGTGAAAACAATTTCGCGCTGATTGGAATCAATAAGTTGTTGGCCAAACGCACTGATCCCCGAAAGGGTGAAAATAAGAACAAGGAGCTTTTTCATGTTGAGAATAATTTTATTAAAAGTACAACGTGTGAGGTCAAATGTAAAAAGAATTCTCAGGCAGAGTAGGCAGTAAGCAGATAGCAGTAAGCAGTATGACAACCCAACTTCTCCTTGGCTACTTTTTTGAAACAACATACTTCCAATTCCTCACCTTTCCATCGGCCAACCATTCCAATGCTGTTTCAATACGTTTATTGCGGGTGGATTCTGTTTTTGCACCCACAATCCACTCCACATATTCTTTCTTGTTGTAATAGCTGAAACCATCAAAGGTTTTTTGCGCTGCTTTGTTTGATTTTAGTGCACCCAAAAAATAAGCAGGTACAACCAGTTGGTTTTTAATCGTTGTTTTTTTCTTCACAACCTTTACTCCATTGTCATTGAGCTTCATCGCTTCTTTGATGAAGCGCAGCATGGCAGCATCGGTTGGCAAATCCTTCAAGCTGGTGATCTTTCCAAGATGCCCCATAGCCGATTCACTTTTTGTATTCTCCATCAACGATTTGTCCCTCATCAAGGAGGCTTTCCAAAACCCAAATGCACAGTGCTGCTTGAAGCTGGCCATGCTGCACATCATCTCCCCTTTGTAATCGAAATGTGGAAAACTCCATTTGATGGTTTCTTCCACCTGCGGGCATGCCTTATGTACCAGGGTGCGCATGTGATTGAGGATTGGCTTGGCAAAGTCAGCCGACTTTTCAATGTAGGAATCAATCCGCTTGTCTTTCATGGCTTGACGTTTAGAAAAATGAAATTACGATTTTCTTAAAAAGTGAGAAACAAAACAGGAATACTTCTTCACTTTTTATAATATTACAACCCAAAATAAAACTGTATGGGCCGCGTATTTGAAAAGAGAAAGCACAAAATGTTTGCACGTTTTGATAAAATGGCAAAGGGGTTCACCCGCATTGGCAAGGACATTGCCATAGCCGTGAAGCAAGGCGGGCCACTACCAGAAAACAATCCCAGGCTTCGCATGGCCATTCAAAACGCGAAAGGCCTCAACATGCCCAAGGACAGAGTGGATGCTGCCATCAAACGCGCTTCGTCCAAAGAAGAAAAGAATTTTGAGGAAACCATCTATGAAGGCTATGCACCACACGGTGTGCCCGTGATTGTTGAGTGCGCCACCGACAATCCTACGCGCACCGTGGCCAATGTGCGGCTGCGTTTTTCTAAAAATGGTGGCAACATGGGCAACTCGGGGTCTGTGGCTTTTATGTTCGAACACAAGGGCATTTTCAAATTCGATCCAACAAAATTGAATTTAGACGACATGGAACTTAACCTGATTGATGCCGGGGCCGAAGACATACAAAGAGAGGAAGAAGAGATTATTGTTTACACCAAGTTCACCGAGTTTGGACACATGCAAAAATTTTTGGAAGCAAAAAAATTGGAGCCCAAAAGTTCGGAGCTTCACTACATACCTACTGTTACCAAGGAATTGACAGAGGCACAACAAGATGAAGTGATGGAATGCATCAGTGCCCTGGAAGAAGACGATGACGTGCAAAACGTATATCATAATTTGGCCTGACATGAAAACCAGGTTTCTGATCATACTGCTATTTTCAAGTGCGAGCATGTATGGCCAGAAGTATGATTCCTCGAAATTTTCTTTCATTAACTTTTACATTACAGCGCAAACGGCTATTCCAGAAAAGGAATTCCGCGAAGCGATCCATAATGATTTTGGAAACCTAGGGTATGGGATAAGTACCGGTATTGTATTGAGCCCACTGCTCGAATACAAACCTTCCCCGGTTTTGTTGGGCCTTGATTTTGGTTATTTTACCTATGGCCAGGAAAAGCAAAAAGCAACTGCTGTTGCGCCTCCACTAAAAACAACCTATAATGTGTTTACCTGGAATGCCATTGGACGATTGCGCCCAAGATTTGAACGTGGACAAATAACTCCTTTTGTAGATGGCCTGCTGGGATTGAAACTATACAACACCAAAACGAAAATTGACAAAAACATTGTTGATTTCATTTTCAATGACGATCAGCGCGAAGTGATCAACAATGTAAAAGATACCGGATTGAACTATGGGCTGGGTGCCGGATTCTATACTAACCCAAAAAATAAAAACAATGCAGGCTTTACACTTCGTGTTTTGTATTTGTGGGGCGATGAAGTGAGCTATGTGGTGCGTAATTCTGTGAAGGTGGATGCCAACGGCTTTGTAACATTTGACAGCGGGCGCGCCAACACATCCATGATAATTATTCAACTCGGTATTAGTGCATCGGCACTAAAAACGCTCGTTACTGTGGCTGACTGACTTTCTTCATCTGGCTTCCTTCG
>JANOQB010000700.1:0-2160 GCA_031422215.1 Cytophagales bacterium
CCGAGTCGGCAAAATCTTTTGGCGTGGGAAGTTTGCTTTGATAAAGAGCGGTGTCGCAATACACACGGATTTTATCGCGAAACTTTCCGCCCAGCAATTGATATACGGGCAGGCCCAAGGCTTTACCAGCAAGATCCCACAAGGCAGATTCGACAGCAGACAGCACGGCTATGAACATGCCCGATTGTGCGCCTTCAAAAAATCCTGACCTTCGGATGTCTTCAAACAAGCGGTGAACATTGAGCGGGCTTTTTCCTTTTATACGTTCACCAAACATTTTCACGAGGTGGTATGTGCCGGGCGTTGCATCCACGCCTTCGCCACAGCCCCAGATATTTTGGTTGGTATAAATTTTTACGAACAGGCTATGCCCATTGCGGATGTAGCCACATTTTATCTCCGTGATTTTTAAATCGGACGGGGCCGAAGATTTGTTTGCATTATCTATTGCCGTTTCATACCCTTTTGCAAAAGTTGAAAACGGAGTAAATGCCGCTGCGGTGGCCAGGGCGGATTTGGTGAGGAAGGAGCGTCTGGAGTTGTTCATTTTTTTTGGTTAAAATTCAATTTTTATAAAAGTTGACAATTGGCAAAAAGTCAGTTGACAATTTCGACTACAACTTTGTTAATTGTCCATTGTCAACTGTCAATTAAATCACCACGTCCTATTCTTCAACAACTCCAGTATCTGATCTTTCGGCACAGGTAGTTCATTGATGTGATCGTTGAGCCATTTCGAAAAATCTTTTTCAATCTCGTCCGACCATCGGCTGTCAATTTGGCCCGGTGTATATTTTTGTTCGCGCAGGCGTTGATGCCCGAACATATCGCGCAGGCGCACAATCTCTGAAGTCTTTACCACTTTTTCTGCCAAGTGTGGCGGAATGAAAATCACCCCGCCATCACGACCAAGAACAACATCGCCCGGCATAACGGTTGCCTTGCCAATTCGGGTAGGTTTGTTGATGCCCACCAAGGTCGTGTTCAGTTCACCATCGGGATTGTTGAGGTGATGCGAAGGATGGTATGTGCGGAAAAAAGAAGTGAACGATTTTATTTCTTTCAGGCCGCTGATGTCACGGATAGCACCGTCATACACAATACCGTTTCCTGTTTTGGCAAAGATGGAGTTGCCGAGGTTGTCGCCAATGGTGGGGCCATCTTCGTGCGCACCAAACTGATCCACCACATACACATCGCGTTTGGTTAGCATGTCTATCGTCCAGGAGTTTTGCGATTTGATGCGCCCTTCTTTGGTATGGCCCTTATCGTCAATCACGCGGTGAATATCGGGGCGGCCTGGAACAAATATGGCAGTGACGGCACGGCCCACAAGCACGCTATCGGGGTTGATGCATTGCCAACCATCATCATATTGGTGCTTGAAATTTTCGCCTTTCAACACAGCCCATGCTTCTTCGAGCGTTACGCGCTTCATCCTGTTCAATAAGTTGTCGGGCACTTTGGGGCGGCCATCGGGGTAGCGTTCACCTTTCCAAAGTGGAGTTAAAAAAAGTAATTCTTCTTTTGAGATTTGTTGGGCGTGGATGAAGTGGCAACTAATGATCAATAGAAAGATGAGGGAGAGATGTTTCATTGCTTCTTGAAGTTTAGATTTTTATTTGAATATCGAAGGATGAATACCGAAGGATGAATGATGAGTGACTGGAATGATGAGTACTGAATATTGGATTTCGATGCAACAAGCCGCAAGAGCCCTGAAAGGGCGGCAATACCCAAACGCAGGGTGAAGCCCTGCGTTCATGACGCTGCACCTTATCAAGCCCTAAAAGGGCGGAATACCTAATCCCACACATAACGCTCGTCATATTCAACCTTATACTTTTTTAAGAACGCCCTGTACTCATCCTGAAATGTCTTCGTATGATGCTCATGTTGGTTTTCGATGTAAGCCCTTACTTTTCAACACGGCTTCAACCTGTGTTGAGGTATTGCGCCCACTTCGGGGCTTGGTCTCAGCGGTACATAAGACCACACACCGCGTTACTGACTACTGCCTACTTTTTCTTTCGGAGGTCTCCTATGCCAATACGAAGCGAGTATCGAACCTGTGATGTTCATCAACGGCCCGAACACAGCAGGTGCCAAACCAACGGTTGCGATTTTCCCCATCTCTTTTGCTATGCCCGATGCGAGGCC
>JANOQB010000701.1:0-1756 GCA_031422215.1 Cytophagales bacterium
AAAAATCTTTCCAAGTATGAAGGTGAGAACACCCAGGTAATTGATTTGATGGGCAAAACAATGACCCCCGGATTTATTGAAGGTCATGGGCACTTTATGGGGCTGGGCTACAACGAACTAAATCTTGATTTGATGAGCGTAACCAGCTATGAAGAGATGGTTGAAAAAGTGAAGCAGGCTATTGCCAAGGTTCAACCGGGGCAATGGATTGTTGGCCGGGGCTGGCATCAGGACAAGTGGACCACCAAGCCAGAAAAAATGATCAAAGGTTTTCAAACCCATCAGTTGCTGAGCGAAGCATCGCCCAACAATCCGGTTTTTTTAAAGCATGCAAGCGGTCATGCGGGCTTTGCCAATGCAAAGGCCATGCAGGTGGCCGGAGTAAACCAATTGTCGTTGGAGAAGTTGGCAAAAGATATGGGCGAAGGTGGAGAGATCATTCGCGATGAACTTGGCAACCCTACCGGAATTTTTAACGAACGCGCTCAAGTACTGATCGCCCAACATATTCCTGACGATACGGAAGAATCCGATTCGCTCGCTGTGGAACTTGCCATGGCCGCTTGTTTAAAAAATGGTATCACCAGTTTTCATGATGCTGGCGTATCGCGCGAAAATATCCAGTTGTTCAAAAAATTTAAAGCAAAAAATAAATTAACTACACGTTTGTATGTAATGATCACTGGCTTCGACAGCAACTTGGTTTATGAGTGGTTACGCAAAGGACCGGAAGTTGACTCGCTGGGACTTCTTACAATCCGCTCGATAAAATTAAATTGCGATGGAGCACTCGGCTCGCGCGGTGCGTGGCTACTGGAACCATACACCGATCGACCGGATTTCAGTGGCATGGCCACGCTTTCAATGGACACCGTGTTGAAAATTTCGCGCGAAGCATTGAAGGCTGGCTTTCAGGTTTGCTCTCATGCCATTGGTGACCGGGCCAATAGAGAAATATTGGACCGCTATGAAGTTGCGTTGAAAGAGAACCCAAAAAGTTCGCATCGCTTCCGCATAGAGCATGCGCAGCACATCCATCCTGCCGACATTCCGCGCTTTGGAAAGTTGGGTGTGATACCTGCCATGCAAGCTGTGCATCTTTCCTCCGATCGGCCGTGGGCCATTGAGAGGCTTGGTGAAAAAAGGATCAAAGAAGGGGCATATATGTGGCAGTCGCTTTTGAAATCGGGGGCAGTGGTAGTCAATGGCACCGATGTGCCCGTTGAACCGATCAATCCCATTGCTTCTTTTTTTGCTTCTGTTACGCGGCAAACTTTGCAAGGCCAACCAGAAGGTGGCTATGAACCAGAAGAAAAAATGACGCGTGCGCAGGCACTCAAATCTTACACGTTGGATGCGGCTTATGGTGCCTTTGAAGAAAATATAAAAGGATCGATAGCACCTGGCAAGCTTGCCGACTTCACTATTTTCACAAAAGATATTATGACCGTGGCCGATGATCAGATCCTTTCTACGGAAGTGTCCATGACTATTTTGGGAGGAAAAGTGTTGTACGAAAAGAAATAGAAGGTTCGAAAAATTATAATTGTCCTTGTTGGAGTTGGTCGCCTGACCAACTCATTTCAAATCTACGAAGGGTTGTCCCAGAGAATGGGTGTATGACAAATTGCACCGGATTAGAAACAATTCCGATCATCAGAAACTAAATCCCGTGGAGAATATTTATCCTGAAACTCAAGTGCGCTGGCCCGACAAAAAGGCGGGGATGCGGGAGGAAGCATTTTTTTGTCTTGAC
>JANOQB010000702.1:0-4232 GCA_031422215.1 Cytophagales bacterium
CAGGTGCGTCATGCGCAAACATTCTTTCAGTGTGCCAATGGCGGGAAACAATTTTTCTTTCAGCAATTGCAAGTCGCGGTGATAGCCCGATGGAAGGTTTGAAGTAAGCAATGTAATTTCGTTTGGCAAGGCGAGCAACGAATTGCATTTGGCGCGGATCAGTTCAAATACATCGGGGTTTTTTTTGTGCGGCATAATGCTCGATCCAGTAGTCAGTTCATCCGGAAAGGAAATGAAACTGAAGTTCTGATTTAAAAACAAGGTGGCATCCATGGCCAACTTGCCCAGCGTGGCGGCCACATTGCTCATCGCTTGTGCCATAAGGCGTTCTGTTTTGCCACGGCCCATTTGAGCATACACAACATTGTAATTCAAACTATCGAAGCCAAGAAGTTTTGTGGTGAGCGAGCGGTTGAGTGGAAATGATGAACCATAGCCGGCTGCCGATCCTAATGGATTTTTATTTACGATGCGATAGGCAGCATGAATGGTGATGGTGTCGTCCGCCAAACTCTCCGCAAATGCGCCAAACCACAATCCAAACGAAGAAGGCATGGCCAACTGTAAATGTGTGTAGCCAGGCAAAAGTTTATCTTTATGTTCTTCGCTTTTTAAAATCAATAAATCAACGAGCGATTTTATTTGTATGACCAGCTCTTCAATTTCATTCCTCAGAAAAAGTTTTACGTCCACCAGCACTTGATCGTTGCGCGAGCGGCCGCTATGGATTTTCTTCCCGACATCACCCAACTTTCGCGTTAACATTAATTCCACCTGCGAGTGGATGTCTTCCACGCCTGATTCAATTTTGAAATCCCCTGAAACAATCTGTTTGTAAATATTTTTTAATTCATTACTGAGGAGGGCTAGTTCTTCCTTGGTAAGCAGGCCAATCGACTCGAGCATGGTGATGTGCGCGATTGAGCCCAGCACATCGAACGGGGCCAAGTGCAAATCCAATACATTGTCTTGCCCGGTGGTGAAGTCGGTTACTTCCTTTAAAGAGTCTTTATCTTTTTGCCAGAGTTTCATAAGGGGTTGCTGGTTTCTAGTTCCTGGTTTCTGGATTGGGTTTCTAAATTAACTTTGGGTTTCAGCTTTTTGTTTCGGGCGGTTCGTTCCAATTTTCTTCCACCCATTGGGTGAATTTATTGATTTTTCTACTTAGCGTGTGATAGTCTCCGTTCAATTTATCGTATTTATTTTTGTCTGTCAATGAGCCTGTTTCAAAATAGAAAATCTATGTGAACAATTGTTTCATCGCATTCTGATTGCGAGTAAACGAGGTACTTGATGAAATCAGCTTTGTAACGCCCCCTTCCATAACCCTCTACAATCATCGATGTTACAGATTTCGATGACCTTCTAATCTGTCCTCCTTCCTCGTACATCTCAAATTTGGGCAGGCTCATAGTCATCTTATGTATCTCAATGGCAAGACGCTTTGACTCTTTATAAATCTCTAAATCCCTATAACTTTTCATTTGGTCCGCGTTTAATCAGTTGCACCTAGGCAACAGGAAACCAGTAACCAGTAACCAGTACTTCACAACTTTTCAATCAAAGCAATGTACGAGTTAATACCTTCTTCTATTTCGTTCACAAATATAAATTCATCCGCACTGTGTGAGCGTGCCGAGTCGCCAGGCCCCATCTTTATGGATGGCACTGGAATCAACGCCTGATCGGACGTGGTGGGTGATCCATATAAATTTTTACCCAATGATTTTCCGGCTATTACCAATGGGTGATTTTCGGATACTCCGGATGATCTCAATCGCAACGAACGCGGCATGACTTCGCAAGAAACATGTTGATTGATAATGTCGAGTACTTCTTCCAACGTATAGGCATCGGTTACGCGCACATCCACCGTGAACCTGCATTCGGCTGGCACTTGGTTGTGGGCCTGGCCTGCATGGATTACCGTTACCGACATTTTTACGCTGCCCAGCGAATCTGAAATTATCGGGAACTGATAATTGCGAAACCATTCAATGTCTTTCAAGGACTTATAAATTGCATTCACACCTTCTTCACGGGCAGCGTGCCCTGCCTTTCCTTTAGTAACGCAGTCCAATACCAGCAAACCTTTTTCGGCCACGGCAATGTCGGTGAGTGTAGGTTCGCCTACAATGGCAAAGTCTATCTTAGGAAGATCGTCCCAAATCAATTCAACGCCATTCGTTCCAGAAATTTCTTCCTCTGCTGTGGCAGCCATAACTAAATTGTAATTTAGGTTCTGCTCATTATAGAAATAAAAAAATGTCACGATCAACGACACCAAAGGCCCACCGGCATCGTTGCTGCCAAGTCCATATAACTTTCCATTTTCTATGTTGGCAGAAAAGGGATCGCGGGTATAAGCAGGATTTGGCTTCACCGTGTCGTGATGTGAGTTGAGCAGGATGGTAGGTTTGTTGGGATCGAAGTATTTATTTTTTGCCCACACATTATTTCCCTTGCGTATTGCCGCCATGCCATGGTGGTTAAAAAAACTCATCAGCAAATTGGCTGTCTTTTCTTCTTCCCTGCTAAAGGATGGAATTGAAATCAACTGCTGGAGCAATTCAATGGCAATGGTGGGCAAGTGCTCCTTCATGATTGCGTGATGAGTGTGCCCTTAGTATCGTAGCCCATGTTGGCCAATAAATTGGTGTGTTCCCCTATCAGCACTTCTTTCACTCCTGATTGGATTGCAGTGAATGCATTTTCAAGTTTTGGTAATATGCCGTCATGGAAAGAACCTTTCGCCAATAAATCTTTATATAAAGTGTGGTTGAGGTTTCGTATTACAGAATCCGCTTTGTTCACATCGGTAAGCACACCTTGTTTTTCAAAACAGAAAATCAGGCGCACATCAAAATGTTTGCTCAATGAAATTGCCAATACCGATGCGATGGTATCTGCGTTTGTGTTTAGCATCGTACCCTCGGCATGGGTGAGCGGTGCAAAAACCGGGATCACGTTTTGCTTTAATAAAAAGTACAGCAACGTGCTGTTCACGCTTTCTGGTGTGATGTCTCCCACAAAACCGAAATCTGTTTCTCCCACGGGTCGCTTCACAGCTTTGATCAGGTTTCCATCGGCACCCGTTACACCCATGGCATTGCAATGATGCGATTGAAGTTGGGCCACAATTTGTTTGTTCACCAAACCACCATACACCATGGTAACGAGATCAAGGGTTTGTGCATCGGTGATCCTGCGGCCTTTTACATAATGGGATTGAATGCCAAGTTGGTCGCCCAATTTGGTCGCGATCTTTCCGCCTCCGTGGATCAATATTTTAGGCGATTGAATGGAAGCGAAGTCTTTCAGGAAATTCTTCAACGACTTTTCATCGTCCAACACATTGCCACCGATTTTAATGATGTATAGTTTGTTCATTTTTTTATTGATGTTAGCTTCCAGCCTGAAATTTACTGGGTTGGTGTCGTGATGATGTCCAGTGGTATCAGTTTAAGAGAAAGGCTTCCGAGCCTTGTGGCCAAATCTTATTGATTATCTGAGCCGCGGAATCCATTCCACCCTTAATGATGCTGTAGTTGGTTTCTCCTTGGTAGTATCCATCAATGTGAAGGATGCGATAAGCGGTGGTGAATTCGTTCAATATTTTTTTGTCAATTTCAGCCAAAGATTTCTGATAGTCCTTTACATTGATTTGTGAACGTTTTTTCTTTTGGATTGGCTTTCCTTTGATTTCCAAATAGGAATCAAGGGCTAACAAAACTGTGTTGTAAGCAGTGGCACAAGCCATGCGCACATATTTTTGGTTTTCATAGTAGCGGTCTTTTTTGTGCGCTTTTGTTTTTAAAATATCCACTGCGTTTTCCATGTCGCGGATGGCTTCTCTATATCGGATTTCTTTTCCTTTTGTGCTCATAAGTCAATTTTTACAACAGTCAAATCCTAAAAAAATAAATGTGGCTCTTTTAAATTTAATTAAGACTGAAAGTTTCTACGCCTTCCGGGCGGATTTTATCGATAATGTAGTTGGCCGAGTCCATGCCTTCTCGAATTACGCCATACTTATTTTCGCTTTGGTAATAACCATCAATATGTAGAATGCGATAAGCTGTATTGAACTCATTTAAAATCTTTTTGTCTGTTTCGGCCAAAGCCTGTTGATAGTCTTTAACATTTACCTGTGATCCTTTTTTCTTGAGTATTTTCTTTCCCTTTATTTCCAAATAAGAATCTAAGGCCAACAAAACCCCACTATACGTGGT
>JANOQB010000703.1:0-2913 GCA_031422215.1 Cytophagales bacterium
CAAAAAGGCGGGGGTGCGATAGGATGAGGGAGGAAGCATCTTTTTGTATTGACTTTTTTTGGGTACTTTTTTGTGTCAAAACAAAAAAGTACCAAACTAAAAGCCGAACCCAAACTAAGATCAAAAAGACAAATGGATGGTTATTGTGCCTACAAATATTTTTCGACACTGAGATATAAATACGACCTTAAATCTTATTTCCAAAATTCTAAAATCTAAGATCAAACCTTCCTATTTTGCGAGCCAAAGTTTTTGCCACATGAAACAAATACGGTTTTCCGATCACGTGCTTCCTCACCTTACTGCAGTGATTATTTTTCTGGTCGTCACCATCCTTTTTTTCAATCCGGTTTTTTTTGATAACAAATCAATTTCGCAAGGCGACATACAACAATGGAGCGGCTCATCCAAAGCATTGCGCGACTATCGCGATGCCACGGGCGAAGAAGGGCTTTGGGCCGGTGCTATGTTTTCAGGCATGCCCGCCTACCTCGTCAACCTTCAATGGAGCGATGGCGTGGTGCTTGGCTTTAAGAAAACACTTTCACTTTTCTTACCACATCCGGTAAACGTGATCTTCCTCGCCTTTCTTTGCTATTATATATTACTTCTCTCATTCAGGGTGCGTCCGTGGTTTGCCATTGCCGGTGCACTCGCCTTCGGGCTTTCCTCTTACATGATCATCGGACTTGGAGCCGGGCATAACGCACGCATCGGTGCCATTGCCTTTATGCCGTTGGTTATTGCGGGCATCCATCTCACGTTCAGTGGAAAAAAAATAATAGGATTTGGTTTGACAGCCTTAGGCCTCGCACTTCACTTGCGCGAAAACCATTTGCAGATTACGTACTATACTTTTTTGATTGTACTTGCGTATGGGTTGGTGCAATTGATTTATGCTATCAGGGCAAAACAGATTTTGGATTTCTTCAAAACTGTGGGGCTGCTTGTGCCGGCCGTGTTGATCGCGGTGGGCACATTCTTCGGCCAATTTTGGGCCATCAGCGAGTACAGTACTTATACCATCCGTGGCCCATCCGAATTGACAGAGCAGAATGTTTCGAAAGACAATAACGGACTGACTAAAGAGTATGCATTTGCCTACAAGTATGGTGTGCTTGAATCAATGGCATTGTTCATTCCAAATTTTTATGGTGGCACTAGCACAAATTATTTTGTTCAGGATCCGGAAAGCGAATCGTACAAAGCGTTGATGAAGTCTGGTGACAATGAAACCGCAAACCAGTTGGCGGGCTCCACGTCCGCTTACTGGGGCCCTCAGGGATTCACCGGTGGGTCTTACTATGCGGGGGCCATTGTCTGTTTTCTTTTTGTACTTGGCATTGTGTTCGGTGAGAAAAAATATGTCTGGTGGTTGGTGCCGTTAAGCGCGCTCAGCCTCATGCTCAGTTGGGGCGATAGTTTTTCCTCCTTCAACTACTTCATGTTCGATTACTTTCCCGGCTACAATAAATTCAGGTCGTTCAACTTTGCGTTGATGATCATACTTTTCTCCATGCCCTTGTTGGGTTTGTTGGGATTGGAGAATTTGTTGAAAGAAGGCTGGAACAAATCAACACAAAAAAAAATGATCTGGCCATTTGCGATCACCATCGGTGTATGTTTGCTGTTGATCATGGTGGGGGGTATGGGAAGTTATCTGAAGCCCGAAGATGCCCAATTGCCAGCATGGCTTAAAATAGCGTTGAAGAAAGACCGCGTTGCATTGTTGCGTTCTGATGCGTGGCGGGCAATTTGGTTGATTCTTATTTTCTCCGCGGCACTGTTTGCCCTGATGAAAAATTTCCTGAGCAAATCCATCCTCTATCCCGCTATGGCACTGCTAGTGGTAGTCGATCTTGGATTTGTGGACAGCCGCTACTTCACCAAAGAAAAATATGTGCGCAAGCGCGACAATACCACCTTTGCGCCCACAGCGGCTGATGTGGAAATCCTGAAAGACAAAAGCTATTATCGGGTGTATAATTTACAAGACCCGTTCAACGATGCCCGCACTTCCTATTTCCATAATTCGCTGGGGGGCTACCATGGCGCCAAGTTGAGGCGCTACCAGCAGCTATACGATTCCGCTATTTCAAAAAACACCCAAGCACTCTATAGCGATTTCCAAAAAAGCTCTCCGCATTTTAGTCAATACGGTGTGCTCAACATGCTCAATACAAAATACATGGTGTATGGGCCCGACAAAGAAAATGTTATTGCCAACCCCCACGCCCATGGCCCAGCCTGGTTTGTGAAGCAATTGAATCTTGTTTCTTCCGCTACCGAAGAATTGCAAAAGACTTCTGAAATAAACACACGTGAAGTGGCTGTGATTGACAATTCAAAATTCAAGATTGCACAAGAGCAACTGACCGCAGATAGCGTGGCTCAAATAAATATTGTTGAGATCAAGCCAGCCTATATGAAATATGAATCCGTCTCTTCATCAAATGGAGTGGTTGTATTCTCCGAAATATTTTATCCCAAGGGATGGCACGCATTTATTGATGGAAAGGAATCAACTATTTTAAGGGCCAATTTTGTTTTACGGGCACTGGAGGTTCCAGAAGGAAAGCACACCATCGAATTTAAATTTGAACCTAAGCCTTACACAGTTGGAAACAATATCACGATGGCTTCGGGCTGGGTTTTGTTGTTGGTTGCGTTGGGGAGTTTGGGCGTGGCGATGAAGAAGGATAATCAAATTTAGTCAAGAGTGTGCTTCTTACCATGCACCAGGCGCATGACAAATTGCACCGAAATCAAAAAACATAGCGAAAAACAAAGCCGAAAAGCCTGCATATTTAGCCTTACAAGCCAGCGATGTACCTCAAAAATCATTGCCAAATGAAAGCGGATCTATAAAAGTTCTTGTTGGGAACTACGAAGAGTTGAGTTCAAAAATTCCGA
>JANOQB010000704.1:0-2031 GCA_031422215.1 Cytophagales bacterium
TTTTATTCCGAAAGCAAAGTGGACGGAAAGTATCCTATCACGCTTGCAAGAATAAACAGGCAAACCGGATTGGCATGGTCCAATCATTATGCCTTTGAACTAACACCGGTAGAGTTAAAATTATCAACAACCAATGGCGAGTTGTATATCAAAACTACCAGCAAAGATGGCGACAGTAAAATGGTGGTGATAGATGCCAGTGGGGCGAGGCTGCAGTAATATTTCCTATTTGTGTTTTGGTTCTTGATGAGGTTTTATTTCAGCCGGCACTAATTTGTTGTCCTCCCGGTTGATGTCGGCCATGCGCAGGCCCGGATCGATTTCCAAGCTCTGTATATCATAAATCTTTTTTGCTATGCTCAGCGTGTAACTGGGATAAACCCACGGCCAGGCGATAAGGTCTGTTTGTTTCATCAATTTGTTTTCCTGTGCTTTTTTCCCCATCGTTTCATTGGTAGGTATGTAAAATAATTCTTTCGTTCCATCGGTGTAGGTAACTACAAGATCAATGGGCATTGGAAAATCTCCAATACGGTCCAGTTCAACAAGCGTATTTCCGTCCCGCTCCATGATGGTTCCAATTCCGTAATCGATGCGCTTGGTGGTTTGTATCCAATACCTATAGTACCAATGCAATTGAAGCCCCGATTCTTTTTCCATCACACGGAGAAAATCGTTTGGTTCCGGATGTTTCATTTTCCAGGTGTTGTAATAGCGTTTCATGCCTCGGTAAAATGCATCTTCACCGATAATGTATTTTAATTGATTGAGAAACACGGCCCCGATGCTATAGGCAGATGTGCTGTAAGCGCGATTGGTATTGAAGTGATCGGAATGCTGGCCGGCCGGCTCTTGCAATCCGCTGTTCACCAAATTGAAATAGCTGGTATAACTTCCTATGTGGTTGTTTGGATTGCCCGCTATGGAGTTCAATGCTTCGCCACTGGCAAAATCAGTAAACCCTTCGTCCATCCACGCATGCAACGACTCGTTGGAAGCCAATGCCATGTGATACCAACTGTGTGCCACCTCGTGGGCCATCACACCGTTCAATCCTGCCTGGCTCCCTTCTCCCATGATCATGGTACACATCGGATATTCCATCCCTCCATCTCCACCTTGAATGACCGAGTAGGTATCGAAGGGATATTTCCCAAAATTTTTGTTCAGATGCTGAAAGACTTTAACAGCTACATCTTCCATTATTTTCCAGGTAACGGAAGTCTTTTCATTTTTTTGATAGAAGAAATGCAGCTCCGGCCCATCGGGCACCTGCTGTTTGTCGTGTGTGTATTCGGCATCTGCGGCCCACGCAAAATCGATCACATCTTTGGCTATAAAATGCCAGGCAAGATTGCCGGATGGCCGCTTGAGGGCTGTTCCTGTTTTTTCATATCCATGACCAATCTCGTTTGGGTTTTGAAGTTTTCCGGTAGAAGCAACCACAAACTTCGGATCAATGGAAATCTTCACATCGAAGTCGCCCCATACGCCATGAAATTCCCTGGCCACATATTGATAGGCGTGCCATCCTTGAAAATCGTACTCGGCCATTTTAGGATACCATTGGGTCATGGTGTAGGCTATTCCTTCGCGGTTGTTTCTTCCCGATCTGCGTATCTGAATGGGCACCTGCGCCTCAAAAGTCAAGTCAAAAGTTGATTTTGTTTTTGGCAACAGTGCTTTGGCAAGGGTAACTTCCAAAATTGTTCCATCAACTTTATAGGATATAGATTTTCCATCTTGCTTTAGAGACAAAACGTGTTGGTAGCCCCGCTCGTCTTCTTCCAGTTTGAATATCCTGTCCTTAACACGCGGATCGGGGTCGTCAATGGTGCGCGACCTCATATCCATCATGCTGCCCGGTTGAAATGCATTGAAGTATAAATGATAATACACTTTGCTCAATGTGTCGGGGGAGTTGTTGTAGTAAACCAATTTTTGGGTTCCCTCAATCCGGTGGGTTTCCGTATTTAGCTTCACATCCATGGCATACTCAACTCTTTGTTGCCACCGGAAATCTTGGCTTTT
>JANOQB010000705.1:0-6361 GCA_031422215.1 Cytophagales bacterium
AATACATCTTCTTCAATTCGCAGGTGTTGGCATCACCACCCTGAAGTGGAGCCACTCCTCCACCGCCAATTATTTCGCCATCCGCTTCGCATACAAAATAAGCCCAACGTGGTTGCGTATAATTTTCATATATGTTGTCCACTTCCTTGTCGTGTATGGCAAAGCCTTCTCCGTTGGCTTCAAACTCGGTCATTACTGAGCGGATAATGTTTGCTACAAACTTATTGTCCTCCTTTTTTATTGGCCGTATGGTGTTCATCTGAAGTAAATATAAATTCTCGGCCGGTTGTGTCAAACAAACTATTGATCTTTTTGTAAAAATGGTAACTTTCCATTTGAAGTGATGGGACAACTCTTAGGCTCTCGAAAACTGACTTGAGAAATCAATAGCCTTCGAGAACCTCAGGCTGACATACCTTTCAATTGTTTTGCGTACATCAGTTAAAACAACAGGCTTTGAAAAAACTTTTTATATTTTTCGTTTCGTTTTCGCTGATTTCGTTGGTGATATCCTGTGATTTTTGGACTGATCAAAAAATCGATTACAGCACGCAGGTAAAACCGACCTTCAACAAGAAGTGCATTGCCTGCCATGGTGGAGTAAAACAAAAAGCGGGGTTTAGTTTGCTGTTCCGCGAAGAAGCCCTCGGAAATACTGAATCGGGAAAACCCGCCATCATTCCGGGCAACCCTAAAGAAAGTGAACTGATCAGAAGGATATCGTTGAATGACCCCGAAGAAAGGATGCCTTATAAGCATGAGGCACTTTCAAAAGAAGAGATCAACATTTTAACACAATGGATAGAAGAAGGTGCCACATGGGGAGAGCATTGGGCATTTGTTTCTGTAAAGAAAGGGGAAACGCCAGACATCAGCAGCCCGTGGATAAAAAACGGAATCGATCCCTTCATACTTGAGAAACTCAATGAGGAAAAATTAAATCCATCCGCCCAAGCGGACAAACCAACCTTGTTGCGAAGGGTAAGCCTCGACCTCACCGGCTTGCCGCCCGAAGAAGCCATAGCAAAAAAGTTTCTTGCTAATGATTCCGAAAAGGCTTACGAAAACTTAGTGGACAATTTGCTGGCATCGCCCCGCTATGGAGAGCGGTGGGCCGCCTTGTGGATGGACCTTGCTCGCTATGCCGACACGCGCGGCTATGAAGCGGACCGCAGCCGTACCATTTGGAAATACCGCGACTGGCTGATCAATGCCTTCAATGACGACAAACCCTACAACGATTTTTTGATCGAGCAAATGGCTGGTGACCTGATGCCAAATGCTGATGACTCCAAGTATATTGCCACGGCCTTTCATCGCAATACCATGACCAACGATGAGGGCGGCACCGAGAATGAAGAGTTCAGGACTGCCGCTGTGCTCGACCGTGTGAACACAACGTGGAGCGCGCTCATGGGCACAACCTTCAACTGCGTGCAATGCCATAGTCATCCCTACGATCCATTCAAACATGATGAGTATTATAAGTTCATGGCATTTTTTAACAACAGCCGCGATGAAGACACGCAAGAAGAATATCCGCTGCTGCGCCAGTACAAAGGCAAGGACAGCATCAAACTGTTACAACTGAAAGAGTGGCTGACAAAAAATGTTTCCACCGAAAAGAGCCACGAGTACTTTACTTTTTTGAAAACCTGGCAGCCCACTATAAATTCCTTACAGTGCGATGAATTTGTGAACGCAGCGTTGATCAGCAGTTGGTATGCGGGGTTGCGGAACAACGGCACATGCCGGTTGCCAAATGTTGAACTCGAAAACAAAACCCATCTCCTGTTCCGCTACACATCGCGATATACCGATGGCACGTGGTCTATTTATTTGGACAGCCTGAACGGAAAATTGTTGAAGACCGTGCCGCTCACAAACACAAAAGACAAATGGCAAACGGTAACTGTGGAAATCCCAACCACTTCGGGAAGGCACAACTTATATTTTAAATATCATAGCCCTGCCATAAAAACGCCCGACCAAACAGGAGTGATGTTCGAGTGGTTTCAGTTTGGCCAGGGTTTTCCCGGCAAAGAAAAACCAGGTTTTGATTTAGCTAAAAGTTATTTCAATGAATTGATGAAAGCAGACGTGGAAACCACGCCCATCCTGGTTGAAAACAACAAAGAGTTATTTCGCCCTACGCATGTTTTTGAGCGCGGCAACTGGTTAGTGAAAGGCAATGAAGTGAGCCCCGGTGTGCCACACATTTTTAATGCGATGGATGCCACCCTTCCCAAAAACAGGCTGGGCCTTGCCTTTTGGATGACGGATAAAAAAAATCCGTTGGTGTCACGAACGATGGTGAACCGCTTATGGGAACAGTTGTTTGGTGCGGGGTTAGTCGAAACGCTGGAGGATTTCGGAACGCAAGGAATTGCGCCTACGCACAAGGAATTGCTCGATCACTTGTCGTGGAGGTTTATGAACGACTTGAATTGGAGCGTGAAAAAGATGGTGAAAGAAATGGTGATGTCGGCAGCTTATCGGCAAGATTCGAAGACCAACGATGAGTTTTTGAAAAAAGACCCGTTGAATAAATTTTATGCACGAGGGCCGCGCGTCCGTTTGTCGGCAGAACAATTGCGAGACCAGGCACTGGCGGTGAGCAATTTGCTGAGCGATAAAATGTATGGCAAAAGTGTGATGCCCTTTCAGCCGGAAGGAATATGGCGCTCACCATACAATGGAGACAAATGGGTGATGAGCGATAAAGAGGATCAGCACCGCAGGGCATTATATACCTACTGGAAACGCACCGCCCCCTATCCGTCCATGATCACCTTTGATGGCGGTGCGCGGGAAGTGTGCGTAACGCGAAGGATACGCACCAACACTCCGCTGCAAGCATTGACCGCCCTCAACGACTCTGCCTATTTTGTGATGGCTCGAAACTTTGCGTTCAAAATGCAGGCGCTGGATGCGAACGATTTTAAAGTGCAGATAAGCAAAGGATATGAGTCGATGTTTTTTAAACCGATTTCAGAAAAGCGGTTGAATGCACTGTCGGAATTGTATGCTGTGGCCGTTGGCAACTTTACCAAAAACGAAAAGGCCGCAAGTGAAATGATTGGGGCCACGGGCAAACCAACCAAACCCGAAACGGCCGCGCTGGTAGTGGTGGCCAACGCGATGTTGAACCTGGATGAGTGGGTGAATAAAAATTAAGGTTTGGAAGGTGGGTTAAAAGCTGTGCAATAGCCTGGAAGGGTTCACAAAGTAAGAAGGCCAAACGCAAACCACTTCTTTACTTAACGACATAAATTACGCATTATAAAATCACTTGTCCTTATAATTAAGTTGAGTAACCAACTTTTAAGTTTGGTACTTTTTTGTCTTAACACAAAAAAGTACCCAAAAAAAAGTCAAGACAAAAAAATGCTTCCCCCCGCTTGCCATCGCACCCCCGCCTTTTTGTCGGGCCAACGCACTAGAGTTTCAATAATTAATAGTTGTTCAAACTTTAAGGATCTCCAACACTGCGATAAACATGAGGCATTGTTTATGTCACTATGCATAATGTAACGAGGCCTTAACTATAGCCAAACTTATTTTTTCTATTGGCTGGATAATTTTTTCAAAATATATTCTTCGTGATGCTTTGTGACTTTGAGTCTTCGTGGCTATTGACCTACTCTTGATGGAGCACGATAAAGCTCAAATCATTCGTGACTCATGCCTAAAACACCAGAACAACATTTACTGACTGGCCTTGAAATAATCGCACACGTTGTTCATTACACACTCAGGGCACTTAGGGTTTGTTGGCCGGCAAATTTCCCTTCCCAGAAAAGAAATGGCCATACCTACCTGCCCCCAATCTTCGGGGTCGAGCAACTCCATCATTTGCTTCTCAATTTTTTTTGGATCCGTGCCTTGGGCAATGCCAAGCCGGGGGGCCACACGCACCACATGAAGATCAACAATAATGCCTTCTGCTTTCACGCCTGTTTCGCGCATGATAACGTTGGCCGATTTCCTTCCAATGCCCGGCAGTTCGGTCAACGACTCCATGGTGGTGGGAATGTTTTTGTCTTCTTTGATTTGGGCCGACAATTCCAACAGCCACTTCGTTTTATTTCTAAAATTCCGAACCTTGCTGATAAAAGGATATAACGATTCGGCATCGGCACGCGACAGTGCCTTCATGTCCGGGTAGGCTTTGAAAAAGTCGGGGGCAAGTTTATTTATGTTCCGATCCGAGTCTTGTGCCGACAGCACAACCATCACCAAAAGCTCATACGTATTGTTATAATCCAACGGATGTTTCTTGCCTTTG
Organism: Cytophagales bacterium; assembly: GCA_031422215.1. Taxonomy (GTDB): domain Bacteria; phylum Bacteroidota; class Bacteroidia; order Cytophagales; family Cyclobacteriaceae; genus ELB16-189. The sequence goes on from JANOQB010000705.1 coordinate 4,289, forward strand.
TATTTTTTTATCAGCGGCTGGATTTCCTTTTGCCAATTGTGCGAAGCCATGCGTGTTACATTTTTGTGTTGATAAAAATACGGATTAAAACGAAATGGTTGAATGCCTCTCGTTTGAGGGGTGTTTGAGTTGGTCTCCTGACCAACACTTTCTCAGCCATCAATCTTTGACCTATCCCCTTGATGTCATGCTGTTTCAAAAATTGTTGATAGGGGATTGTTGGTCGGGAGACCAACAATAACTAAGGGCAGCATCTGGATTGACCCCGGTATTATTTTGATTTGATTATTTAGTTTTTCTTAGGATACTTTTTCAGCAAGGCTTTAAACTCTTCTGAGTCCTTCAATTCCTCATTAAAAAAAGAATCACTGCTTATATCATAGCCGGCCACGGCAGCTTTCTCCAGCCAGGACAAGGCTGTTTCCAAATTGCCTTGAATCAAATAACCCTTGGCGTTGGATAAAGCATACAATTGTTGATTCCCTTTCAAAAAGTATGTTGTGCCCAAGGTTATATAAGGTGAACCGTATTTTAGGTAACGAGTCTTCCCGTTTAGTAAATCATGACCTTTATAATATTGAGTAACTTTCAGGAAAGAATTTATGGCTTTGTCGTAATCCTTCTTTTCATAATGAACCAAGCCGATATGATAATAGGCCATGGATAGGGTAGTATCTAACTCAAGAGCTTTTTTATACTGTTCAATGGCCAGGTCATACTCCTTCTTTTCTTTATACAAATCACCTAACTTGAGCAGACCCTCAGTCGGGTTTATGCTGATAGCTTTTCTGAAACTGGCTATGGCATTTTCATAATCCCTTTTTGCTTTATACAGGTCACCCAATTGGCTAAAGCTCCGATAAGAGTTAGGATCACGCTGCGCAGCTTTTTTGGCGTATTGAAGTGCTTTTTCAAACTCCCCTTGATATTCGTAGAGCTCGCTCAATTGGATAAAGCTTTGAAATGAAGCGGAGTCTAGCTGAATAGATTTTTCATAACTTTCAATTGACTTTTTATATTGGCTTTCTCTATCATACAAATAACCCAGGCGTTCAAAGCCATCGGCACGTATCGGGTCGAGCGACACAGCACGTTCATAATTTTCTATAGCTTTTTTATAGTCATCCTGATCCGTGTACGCTCCGCCTAACCGGATAAATCCCTCAGTCCAATTTGGATTTAAGGCAACTGCCTTCTCATAGTTTTGGATTGCTTCTTCTGTTGAACCGCTCTCATCATACAACTCACCTAAAGCGATAAAGGATTCTGTCAGGTTAGGATTGAGGGAAATAGCTAATTGATAATTTTCTATTGCTTTTTCTTGGTTGTATTCTTGTTGGAAATCTTTGGCCTTGTAATAGGCGCTTCGGGCTTTATCGTTCTTAAATGAATACGCCTCGCTCAATCTAGTATAGCGTTTGGATTCCTCGGGAAACGTCTCATTGGCTTTGTTGAAATATTCTATTGCCTTATCAAATTGTTTGCCTTTTAGGTGATATTCGCCTGTGAAATAATACGAATTACCTAAATATTGAAGTGCTTCTTCCTGGTCATAGGTATCTACCAATTGTTGGTATTCTGGCTGATCGATAAGCAACCCTGACGATTTTTTAGATGAGTGATATTTAAAAAACGAACTGGAACTGATATCGTACCCAAGCCTACTGGCTTCCTCAAGCTCCTTCCAAAATTGTTTTTCATTGCCCTCTAAGAAATATGAAATGGCCTGGTAATAATAGGCCAATCCCCATTCCATTTTGAAATGCAATGCACGACCCATATCGTAATAACCATTGGAATAAGTGGAGTCTAATTGGATTACCCTACTGTATTTTTCTATGGCACTGTCAATATCGGCCTGGTTTGAATAGGCTCCCTTGGTTAAATAGGCCGTGCCCAAATTACTGATAGGGTAAAGCCAGGCGGGCGCCAGTTGTCTGGCGTGTTCGTAACTGGCCATGGCCGAATCATATTTTTCCAAAAAGAAATAAGCACTCCCCAAACTATTATAGAGATAGGCCACGTCTGGGTCCAGAGCAATGGCCTGTTTAAGTACGGCCAGTGATTGAATTG
>JANOQB010000706.1:0-1943 GCA_031422215.1 Cytophagales bacterium
GTTGCGCTTTCGTTATAGTAAGAAAACTTTTGCTTTTGGGTAGGCTTATCAAAAATGAATGCGCTTTGATAGGCAGGGCACACCACTCGCTGAGTGTTGCATGAACCCAGGATTAAAAGGATGATTACATAAAAGTATAAAACCCGGTTCATTCCACATGGATGATCACAATATACAATTAGAATAGCTTTGTCAGGTTACAAATTCTTGCAATATAATGGATTGATATTCAGATTACAAGGGGATGTCATCGCGGGCGAGTGCCCTAACATTATAAGTCTTTCAAAATATTCAACTCGACCCGCGATCCTTAAATGTGATGGTGCAAAGATCAACGGGATTCCGGCCTGCCTGTCCGGTAGGCAGGGTCTCGTTTTCTTGTGAACTGAAATAAAAAAAATCTCTCCTCGCCCGGAATGACGTGTTGATTTAAGCACTCACCCGATCTTTGATGAAAGCGAGCTTGCTACCAAGTGATAAGAATGGTCAATCCATTCCTTTGTCAACTTATCGCCAATGCTGCCGTCCATCACCACCGTTATCCAATGCTTCTTGTTCATGTGATAACCGGGCAACACGGAAGAATATTGTTCGCGCAGTTGAACTCCTTTTTCAGGATCGCACTTCAGGTTTATGCTTTCGAAGGATTCAACATCGGTGAGCGCAAACATTTTGCCCATCACTTTAAAGACGAGCGTATCTTCACCGAAAGGAAATTCTTCGGTTACACCTTTTTTGGAAAGGCAGTGGGCCCTAAATGATTCTATGTTCAGATAAACCGTTTCAAAATCAAATACAATACACCTAACAAAAAGATAACGATAGAAATCTTATTCACACCATGCATCATTTTGATATTTATGTTCGATGGGCGCGAGGGATCTTTCTTGCGAAAAAAATAACCACCTACCTCTCCTACTGAGAGAAACTCCCTGATCGACAATTTCTTTTTTCCGCTTGCCTCGTTCTGGTTTTCCATAGTTTTAATTTAAGATTTTGAGATGTGAGAAATCCCTCACGTCCCGAAGATGGTTACAACTCATAGTTCGCTATTCAACTTCGGTTCTATCCAGTTTTTATCTTCTCGTATCAAATCAATCAAAGCATCAACAGCCAATGGGGTGGGCACATTTTTTTTCACCACTTCGCGGCCACGGTATAAGGTGATACGTCCGGGGCCTGAGCCTACATAACCATAATCGGCATCGGCCATCTCGCCTGGCCCATTTACAATGCAACCCATGATTGCGATTTTAATTCCTTTTAAGTGACTCGTGCGCGAGCGTATCTTGGCGGTGGTCTCCTGCAAATCAAACAACGTTCTTCCGCATGACGGGCACGAAATGTATTCTGTTTTTGAAATGCGTGTGCGTGTGGCCTGCAAAATATTAAAGGCGGTTTCGTTCACCATTTTATCCGGGCCACATCGTTCGGCTGCGATGAAGAGGCCATCGCCAAGCCCATCGATCAACAAGCCGCCCATGTCGGTAGCGGCATATAGTTGCAGTTGATCGGAAGTAAGATCACCATAAGCCCGGCCAATGATTACCGGAACAGGACATTCGCTTTCCATTAACTCGACAAACAATCTGCGCTGCTCGGCCAAACCATGACTGTTGTAGGTATCGATCAGCAATACAGCCGTTTTATCCTGCTTCAATTTTGCAATAAATCCATCCGACAAGTCTTTTAGTTGGGTGTAGATGAAGTTGAGCGTGGACGATACTTCAACTCCGTTCAGATAATCTTTTGGATTGATGAACGGATACGAACGGTCTTTGTGTTTTCTTGTGAGCCACGTGGCGTGGTTGTAAATCAAGCTGAGCGTGCCCGGTATTTGGAAGTCGATGGTCTTATCGCCAAGAAAGATGTAGTCGCACGCCATGTCGGTTATGTTCCATTTATCCAACGGCACCGAATATTGATAGCCCAACGCAAACAAA
>JANOQB010000707.1:0-3770 GCA_031422215.1 Cytophagales bacterium
GAATAGACGGGTTTGACCTCCAAGGTTTTTAAAAACCTTGGAGGTCTTTAAAGTCGGGAATCAAGAATTATCTTCACCACAAAAATTGCAACACACCTATTTTATGAACCAACGCATCATGCATATTGCCTTAGTGGTTGACGACTATGACAAGGCCATAAAATTTTACACAGAGAAATTGCACTTCCGGCTTATAGAAGACACCACGCTGAGCGAGACAAAAAGGTGGGTGTTGGTTGCGCCACCGGGCAACAATGAATGTTGTTTATTATTGGCGAAAGCTGCAACCGAAGAACAAAGAAGCAGAGTTGGCAATCAAACCGGTGGGCGGGTTTTTCTTTTTCTACAAACGGACAACTTCAAAAGGGATTTTGAAAACCTTAAAGCAAATGCAATAACTATTGTGCGCGAACCTACGGTGGAGGCCTATGGTACCGTGGCCGTATTTTCTGATTTATATGGAAACCTTTGGGATTTGATCGGGCCTGCTACCGTATAGGAAAATGAATTACATGCTTGAAACCGAAAGATTGTTGCTTAGAGAGTTTACAACCGGTGACACGGCATTCATTCTTGAACTTGTGAACAGTGCGGGTTGGTTGCAATACATTGGTGATAGAAACATTAAGTCGGTAGAGCAGGCAAAAGCCTATTTGGAAAATGGGCCTATTAAAAGTTATCGTGAAAATGGATTTGGTTTGTGCTTGGTGGAAAGGAAGGACGATGCCAAGGCCATAGGAATGTGCGGCCTTCTTAAACGGGAATACTTGGACACCCCCGACATGGGCTTTGCTTTTCTGCCAGAGTTCAATGGTAATGGCTATGCGTATGAAATTGCCATTGCAACAGTAGCGTATGCCAAAAACAAATTAAAAATTTCAACGGTCTCTGCCATTACAATGGCCAACAACGAAAAATCAATTAAGCTTTTGGAGAAAATGGGATTCAGCTTTAAGAAAACAATTTTCTTGCCCACGGGCAAAGAGGAACTTCAACTTTACATTCATTCTTTTTGAAATCCAGAAGAAACAACCACTGTACATATTTGATCAGTGTGGTGTACAAAACCGGATAGCCAATGAATTTTTTAATTGTCTGTTGTTGGTTTTTTGTGTTGGATAGGAGGTTGTCGTTTTTGGATTGCCGTTTGCATGGCCACCTCAAACTTCTGTTATGAGAACTTTCATCGCCCTTGTACTTTGGTGCTTTTTGTTTGTGATCTGCTGGCCGTTGGCCTTGGTCATGCTTTTTTTATTTCCAATCGTTTGGTTGTTGCTGCTTCCCTTTAGGATTGTTGGCTTTACTTTGGAAGTTGTGTTCAGTGTGATCAAAGCAGTGCTGTTGTTCCCGTTCCGATTGGTGAAGGCGATTTGAGTCAACGGATCCTTTTTGCAATTTCGTTTTTCAGTTTTGATGCGTCCTTGCTCCCAATCCTGATTACCCTTTTATCGCCCTTGAATTTTATTTCGATTCCCTCGCTTCCACTTATGTTGTACAGCATGCCGTTGGGAATGAACCTGATTCCATGGCCGTAATACCAAGGAGATTTTATTTTTTCAACGGATTCGATCTGCTCCATCATGATCCGTTTTTTTATCAGCCCTAACCCAAACGAGATCGTAATAGATTCTGCTGCTACTTTCGTTGATAGCCGATAGAAAAGGGAAACCACCGCAATGGACAAAATGCTGGTGGCCATGAATCCGTTTGTGCCAAGGGGATTGCTGCCAACATCGTTAATGTAGAAATATGAAATTGCAGCCTGCACCAAAATCATGGCAATCAAAATCAACCAACCAACTTGAAATTCTTTGTGATCTTTCATTTTTTAAGAACGTTATTCCTTGGGTAATTCGGTGATAGGTTCTACTTGAATGTTTCTATAAAAAATTTCTGCCCCTTCGGTTTGTATCTGTATCTTCCCTTTGGTAAGCGGTATTTCTTTCCCATCCATGGGTTGACGTGAATTAAAAAGTTTCATCACCACGGTTCCATTGATCATGTGTATGCTGTTGCCCCCGAGACAAAAAATATCAACCACATTCCACTCGCCAACCGGCTTCTCTGCATCTGGATTTTTTATACATCGCGGTCCATAGCTGGAGCCATAGGTGCTGAAAGGATGCATCTCACCGTTGGCATCATATACATACGCTTCTATTTTTTCGCCCACCGCAGGAATATCCACGATGGCCTTATCCACACTCCAATAGTCACCGCAATCACCTTCCTGCACCTGGCACTCTTGCGAGCGTAGCCAAAACCCCGAACCCGCACCTTGTGGGCCCGTGGCGTGATATAAGATGCCGCTATCGCGCTTCTTGTCTTTGCGCGGAGGCCACCTTAAATCTCCCCATTTAAACTCAACACGAAGATGATAATTTTCAAATTCCTGTAACGTGGATATGCCGCCAAAGCCATCGCCCGAAATCCGTATCGCTGGTTCACTGTCTTCGTTTGTTACACTAAAAATTTTTCGTGGATCATTGTTTAAGCCGGGTACCAACAAGGTGTCAAATTTGTTTTGTATGGTGTCGTAGGTTGGCCCCACGTACGTATCCCAACCGGTGAGGTCGCTGCCGTTGAACAATGTTTGCCAGTTATTGTCTTGCGTTTTTCTGTTGCAACCAGAGAACATAGTTGCAACGAGTGTTACGGCCACAAAAATAAAGAGGTGTTTCATTTTGGTTGATCGGTTAGGTATTCGTTTGATTAAGTAAAGCTGTCAAAATAACTTAGACATTTCTGACTTACAAAAAGAATATTTAGCGGCCTGGCGAGGCGCCATTGGGCTATCCGTTCCAAGTCCGTCCCCCCACAAAATCCACGCGCTTCGGGCCCCGATTAAACGAGGGCTCTCGCAAAGCGGAGCTTTCCTCTACTATCCCTGGCCGAAGTACATCGTACATAAGTTGATCACGTTATTTTGAAAATTTCACTATGGTACAAAGCTAAGTAAGTTTTTCCGGTGGTCGTGAAGTGGGTTCCTGTTTCTAACTACTTGTTTACTGTGCCCAGATGGACAGATAATTGTAGAAAAAGCCATGAAATGAAAGAGAGTTTTAGCAGGATGGAGTAAGCCTATCTTAGCTTGGATTTTTGAGGATATCTGTGTAGCCTTGACTGATGAACGCAGAGAGGCTCAAAGGAGGTATGTTCAGTAATGCTATGGGCAACCCTAATCAGACGCACTAAAACATGAACACAAGGTTGATAACAAATTCCCATTCGTCACAACATAGATTATTTGTATTGTTGTCAATTATCCTGGCATCTTGCCTTGTGCTGAGAATAATCTTGGATGTGGTAGAATCAAGATTTCAACATTCTTCTTTTTACCTTTCCGAATCCTTTTTATTCAGTTCGGCTTGGTGGCTTTTCTTGACTTTATTGTATGGGCAATTTATCCTTGCTGATTTACTCAAATCAAAAACATCCCTGCTTTAGTTTGGATTATTTCCAAATTGTTCTATTATCACACTTTTTCTTATTGGCAAACCTTCAGTTACGGACTAACGGAATACGTTTTTATAATGCTCACCGCTTACTCTGTTCCGCTTATTCTGTACAGTTCATTCAAAAGCAAATTACATCTTGAACAAAACAATTCAGATATCCCAGAGCAGTCAAAAAAGAATGACTTTGTAACAACCTTTGTAGTGGCAGACGGCACTAAACGAACGTCTTTCGATACAAAAGATGTTTTATGTATTACGGCCAACCCGCCTTATATCAATATCCATCACAAGACCAAGCTATACCTGCACAAT
>JANOQB010000708.1:0-2283 GCA_031422215.1 Cytophagales bacterium
CAGTTTGTACGCATAGATAATTTTAAAGAACTGAAAGTTACGGGAGTAATTAAAGATGTGCCCAAGCAATCCGAGTTTAGATTCGACTACTTGTTGCCTTTTGCCTATTACGAATCCACGCAACCCTGGATAAAAAATAGTGCCAAGAATAGTTGGAACAACAACTCATTTCAAATGTATGTGCAGTTGAACGAAGGTGCAAAAGAGGAAGATGTCAACAATAGTATTGTCGGTTTGATCAGAGACAACAACCCCAAGGCCCCAACCGCAAAGCTGTTCTTGCACCCCATGAGCAAATGGCGGCTGCACGGAAATTTTGATGAGGGCAAAAATACAGGTGGGCTGATTGACTACGTTCGGCTGTTCACGGCTATTGCCATTTTCGTTCTCATTATTGCCTGCATCAATTTTATGAACCTGGCCACGGCACGCAGCGAAAGCCGCGCCCGTGAGGTGGGCATCAGAAAAAGCATCGGCTCCAAGAGAAAAGAATTGATCTTTCAGTTCTTGGGGGAGTCGGTCGCTATCACAGCACTGGCTTTTATTTTGGCCGTGGCTTTGGTTGAGTTGATCCTTCCCTCTTACAACCTTTTAGTAAACAAAAATATTTCTGTGGATTATGCCAATCCATTGGTTTGGTTGACAGCCGTTGCTTTGATTGGGATAATAGGATTGCTCACGGGAAGCTATCCCGCATTTTACTTATCGGGCTTTCAACCTGTAAAGGTTTTGAAAGGGAAAATTGACGCCAGCAAAGGCGGCAGTTCTCCGCGAAAAGTTTTGGTGGTGGTTCAATTTGCCTTTTCAATTTTCCTTATCATCGGCACGGTGGTCATCTATCAGCAAATCATGCATGTAAAAGCCAGGGACATGGGTTATGATCGGGAAAACCTGATACAGATTTGGACAAACGGAGAATTGGAAACAAATTTTAAAACCATACGTGAAGAATTGGAGCGGACAGGCGCAGTAAAATCGGTATGCAAAAGCAACAGCCCCATTACGTCTATCTTTTCAAGCAACGAAGTAAAGTGGCAAGGCATGCCTTTCGATGGCCGGGTGTCTTTTTCCACCATTGCCACTGAGTATGATTATGTGGAAACCATTGGTGCCAAAATGATTTCGGGCCGCGATTTCTCGCGCGATTTCCCAAGCGACACAATGGCTGTGGTCATCAATGCGGCTGCTGTAAAAATGATGGGCATGGAAAATCCCATAGGGCAAAAGATAGAGTGGGGCGGTGGGCAATTTGAAATTATTGGTGTGATGCAAGATATGGTGATGGATAGGCCAACCGCACCGGTTGAGCCCATGACGTTGCTTTTCAATCCAGGCTGGAGCAGCACCATTACCATTCGCCTCAACAAAACCGATAACATGAAAGCCACGCTTGCTCAAGTGGAAACGGTATTCAAAAAACATAATCCCAATTATACGTTTGAGTGCCAATTCACGGATGATATCTTCAATAAAAAATTTGCCAACATTGATTTGATCAGTCGATTGGCTGGCATATTCGCTACGCTGGCCATTGCCATCACGTGCCTTGGCCTGTTGGGTTTGGCCGCTTTCACAACCGAGCAGCGCACCAAAGAGTTGGGCATCCGCAAAGTGATGGGCGCATCCATAACAAGTTTGGTTTTATTGATTTCAAAAGATTTCACACGCCTGGTATTTTTTGCTTTTCTGATTGCGGCACCCCTTGCTTGGTGGTACCTGACTGGATTTCTTCAACGCTATGAATACCGTGTGGAGATGGGGTATTGGGTGTTGGGCGTGGTTGGGATATTTGCCCTTGTGATCACGATTGTTATTGTAAGCACACAAGCGCTAAAGGCGGCCATGGCCAATCCGGTAAAGAGTTTGAGGAGCGAGTGAAATGGTTTCCGCTTACTAATCGGCTCTCAATCTTAAATCCTGAATTTTAAATCTTAAAACACATGCTCCGTAACTACCTCACCATCGCCTTTCGCAATCTCATTCGCAAGAAAATATTTTCCCTCATCAACATCCTCGGCTTGGCTGTGGCCATGGCTTTCAGCATTCTGATTTTTCTTTGGGTAGCCGATGAAGTCAACTATGATCAATTCCATACCAATGGCAATCGGTTGTACCGGGTGTTGCAAACGCAAGTCCATGAAGAAACTGTGGTGTGTTCTGATGTAACCACCGCGTTGTTGGCGCGAACCCTGAAAGAAGAAATGCCCGAGGTAGAGTTGGCAACCATGCTTAGCGCACCTGACCCAAGAACTTTAAAGGTGCAAGACAAAATTGCTACTGAAC
>JANOQB010000709.1:0-2035 GCA_031422215.1 Cytophagales bacterium
TAGAAATTATTGGTGAGGCTGCCAATCATATAAATCCTGAACTTTTAAAAAATTTTGGTGAAATTGAATGGAGATCAATTCGGGGATTTCGAAACATTTTAGTTCACGAGTATTTCAATGTACGATTAGAAGATGTGTGGCAAACCATTTTTGACGACCTGCCATCCCTTAAAGAAACGGTTACAAAAATGTTGCTTAGACTCTCTTAATGGAACCGTTTTTCACAAACACCCTCGGCTTCTCAGAAGAAATTTTCAGTTACCTGATCCTTCCGTTGCTTATTTTTCTGGCCCGCATTTGTGATGTGTCCATCAGCACCATCCGCATTATTTATATGTTGGGCGGAAGGCGCTATGCATCAACCATCTTGGGTTTCTTTGAATGCTTTATCTGGCTCATGGCCATCCGCCAGATTTTTCAGCACCTCGATAATTGGGTTTGCTATGTGGCTTACCCGGCCGGGTTTGCCTCTGGCATTTTTGTGGGCATGCTTATCGAGGAGAAAATTGCTTATGGAAAAGTGATCGTGCGCATTATTACGCGAAAAGATGTTTTGCCCTTTATACAATTTTTGAATCAACAGAATTTCCGCTACACAAAAGTAGATGCCGAAGGACCCGATGGCCACGAGAACCTTGTCTTCACCGTGCTGCAACGAGAACGATTGGATGAGCTTCTGAAAAAACTGAAAGAAATACTCCCCACTGCATTCTATACGATCGAAAAAGTAAAAGCCGCAGCCGAAAGCGGTGCGCTGCCCGAAGAACAAGGCGGTTTTAAATTATACACCTGGCTGAGGGGTGTTATCAGAAATTAACTCAATCGATTCAAAGGTTTAGCGGAAATCAAAAAAGAATGAATCAAAAAAATTCCGATCAAGGCTTTCTCCCTTGAAGCCCGCCTGTATGCAGCATCAATACCGTTGATCCCTTTTCAAAAAATCCTTTTCGGATAAGATCAAAAACTCCGAACATCATTTTGGACGTATAAACCCGATCTAAGGGAAGACAATACTGGCCATCCATTTCTTTGATGAAATTAATAAGCTCGCTGGTTGATTTCGCATATCCACCAAAGTGATAGTCCTCTATAATTTTCCAGTTATCAAATGGATTGCCACTCACCGTTTTAACCTCATCGTTCAAAAAACCTCCACCTTTTAGCGCGGAGAAACCCAAAACTTTTTTCCTCCCCGAAAATCCACGAACGAGGCCAGCCATTGTTCCACCAGTGCCCACAGGCAAACAGAGGTAATCAAAGTCAACTTCCTTTATTAATGTGGAAGCAAATTCCGCAACCCCTTTCACGGCAAGTTCATTCGTGCCTCCCTCGGGGATCAAATAAAAATCACCGAACTGATTGCGGAGTTGCTCCATAAAATCTGGTTCGGTTTTTTTTCTGTACGCTTCACGCGAAATGTAATGCAAGTTCATGCCACAGCTTTCCGCGAAAGCGAGCGTATGGTTTAATGGCTTTGCTTTCTCACCCCGAATGATGCCTATGCTTTTCAACCCCAATTCTTTGGCGGCAGCAGCAGTTGCATAAATGTGATTGGAGTACGCCCCGCCAAAAGTCAACAGCGTATCCTTTTTAAGTTGATGGGCCTCTTGCAGATTATATTTTAGCTTCCACCATTTGTTGCCGCAGACAAATGAGTGGTTTAAATCTTCGCGCTTTATGAGCAAGCGCACACCTGCTTTTTCATGGGCAGCATATTTTACTTCAATGATTGGTGTGGTGGTGTATAAAAGATGACGGTTCATCTCAAAAAAGATTAAACATCTGTGATCACATCAAACCCCTTGAAACTGCCGGTGATGGCCAATGCCGAAACCTTTTTGGCAACGCCCTTCTGTTTTAATTTTCCTGCAATTTCATTAACGGTAGCACCGGAACCCACGGCATCGTCAATCAACAGCACATGCTTGAAGGTGCGGTCTTCCGCCACGGCAAATGTGTTTTGGGCATTGCCTATGCGCTCTTCCAATTTGGCCAGCGATTTCTGCGGAACCGGAATGATGCCACTGATTTTTCT
>JANOQB010000710.1:0-2852 GCA_031422215.1 Cytophagales bacterium
CACAGCCCTGCTTTAACTGGGTTGAAATGGATATATTCCAACTTCTCGTTGAATACTGGCTTTGACCACAACGATATTCCCAATGAATTCCTTTCCCACACTTGGTAATTCCTGTCCTTGGCATTCCTTAAAATTTTCAGTATCTGTTGTCCTGTGTATTTTAAAAAATCGCGTTGCACATCATCTCGCTTTTGGTCGCCCAACATCTGCCAAATCAAGTGAAAATGGTTTGCTCATGATTACGAATTCATAAACCAATATCCTTTGTTGTTTGGTCAAAAAATCAAGGCTGCTTGTGATCACATCCTTGTGCTTATCATCTTCCAGCAATGCCTTCCAACCTAAGCAAGTGACTGTAACAAACTCGGGGTACCCCTTTGAATAGATTATACTTTCTGTCATTTTTCAATTATCAGGTTATCCTTTAATTCTAATTCATAGGTTATCCAACGCTCATCGCCTTTGGTGGTGAAGAACACCAACAAAGGCGAGGGTTCACCTTGCTTGTTGGTGAGCCAACGCGCTAATGCTTTACGCTCAACCCCAACAAGGGCGAGGGTTGACAAATGGGCAATTGACAAAAATGGTTTCGTGCGACATTGTCAATTGCTTTTCGTCAACTGTGAATTCTTCAAATTGATTTCACAGCCCAAGCACTCCCTTCAACTTCTTCACATCAATTTCCTGCACGGCTTTTTTGGAATCAATGGCCATGCAAGCGGCCAGTGCAGCCGATTGCCCCAGCACCATAAACACGGGCTCCATGCGAATGGAACCATAAGCAATGTGCGATGCCGACAAGCAAACAGGCACTAACAAATTTGTGCACTCGTTCTTCTTAGGCACAATGGAGCGGTACGAAACCGGGTAAGGACCAAACCCTCCTACTTGCACATCACCTTCATTTTTTACCATGCCATTCACTACCACACGCTGGCAGTTGTGCGAGTCCATCGTATAGGCCGCAAGCCCCACACCGTCCTCTACTTTCTCACGGCCTTCGCAGTGGTGTTGCGTCATCACATGATCCGAAACCATCCGTCTCGATTCGCGGATGTACAACTGATGACTGAAATGACCGTTGTCAACATATTCATCTTTTGGGTAGCCCCATTGGAGCAGTTCGTTTCGCAAGTGAAGTGGCACTCGCACATCGTGGCCAAGAAAGTAAAGCCATCCTGTTGTGTAAGATTCATGCGCTTTAATTATTTTCTTTCGTGTTGCATAGTCACCCTCCGGATAGTTGTAATTCATTCCAATCATATCGGAAGAAAATCCACCACAGTTGTTGATGTCCGTTTTATGGTTGGGCATGGGTGCGATGTGCAACAGTTGCCAGTTCAATGAGTCGGGCGTATAGGATTTTAATTGGCGAACCAACAATTCATATTTGGTAGAATCGTAATCCGCAGGCCGCGAAATGCTGATGCGATTGTCCGGCTGGTTGGTGAGGCACAACCGAAAATTGTAAGCCTGAATTTTTTTATCGCCAGTTCCGTTGGGCTGCAGCACATCGGGTGCAACACCCCAAATCAATCCGCTCGCTGGCTTGCCGGGAATGATGTACGGATCAACACCATCGCGAAACTGATGTTTGTCTTTGATCTGCACACCATTGTATGTTTCGGCATACAATGAATTTGGTTCCCGGCCAACGGTATAAGATACACCCGCTTTCGCCATCAGGTCGCCTTCATACGAGCAATCAATAAACATTTTTGCCCGGATGAGTTTATTTGCTTCCGCTCCATCCGAATGTTCAATAGAAATTTCTGTGATGCGGTTGTCTTTCTTTTGCACCGATGCGAGCCGAAAAGAATACAGCACATTTATCTGAGCCGTGCGCACATAATCAAGAAAAATGTTTTCGGCCACATGAGGTTCAAAAATCCACTGCTCTTCTTTTCCATACTGTTTGCCAATGTGTTTGTAAAAATCGCGAGCCATGCCAGTGATGGCTTGCTTGTTGCCAATGTCGGTTTGACCCAGCCCACCAGACGACATTCCTCCCAAATGTTTTCCGGGTTCAATCAGAATAACGGACTTGCCTTGAAGTTTTGCGGCATAGGCGGCAATCACGCCACCGGAAGTGCCACCATACACACAGATGTCGGCCTCAATAATTTTTTGTGCATAAGAATAGTTGGTAAAAAAGATCAGGCCCCAAACCATCCCGTAAATGCGATGTATTGAACTCATAAGAATTATTCAAAAAGTGATCCCTGTTTTTTTCCATTCGCTACCAATGGTTGAAAATAAGCATGGCCCTTATAGGATGCTTTGATCATTTGATGCATGGCCTCAATGGTTTCGGGTGTGTATTGGCTTTTGTGGCACAGCCAGGATGCTTTGGACATTTCGAAATCTTTTTCCGACAATGGAATTTTTACGGATAGAAAGGCAGAGTCAACAGTGGCTAATTGCATGGGGCCATCAGCAGCAAGGTTTCCTGTGGGGATGGCTGAATAAAAAAGTTGTGATGGTTTTTCCCACGCCTGACTTTGAAAAACTTCTGTAACAACAGCGTTTACCAGCCGATGATCGTGATGGCCTGTCCAGCCGGAAGGGCCCCAGGTAACAACCACATCAGGCTTTAACGTGGTGAATAATTCTTTCACTTTCGCGCGCAGTGTGTTGAGTTGATCATGAACAGGCCCATAACCTTCGCCCATTTTTAGCTGATCGTGCAATCCAAACATGATCGGTGGCTCAATGCCCAATTTTTCGGCAGCACATTTTAATTCCTCCGTGCGCACAGAGGCAAGACTGTCACCGGCAGGAATTTTTGCATGGGCCGTAGTTCCCAATCGGCCATCGGTAGCAATGGCAAGATAAACGGTCACTCCTTCGGC
>JANOQB010000711.1:0-4008 GCA_031422215.1 Cytophagales bacterium
GGGTTGACATTAATTGTGCATGAAGATCACAAAGCACCCATCGTATGCGTGAACCTTTGGTATCACGTGGGTTCGAAAAATGAAAAGCCCGGCAAGAGTGGCTTTGCGCATTTGTTCGAACACCTCATGTTCAACGGCAGCGAACATTTCAATACCGATTATTTCAAAGCCTTGGAAAGCATCGGGGCTACCGACCTGAACGGAACAACCAACACCGACCGCACCAATTATTTTCAAAACGTGCCCTTGTCGGCTTTTGATCAGGTGCTATGGTTGGAGTCGGACCGCATGGGCCATTTGTTGGGTGTGATTGATCAGCCACGGCTGGACGAGCAGCGGGGTGTTGTGAAAAATGAAAAACGACAGGGGGAAAATCAACCCTATGGCCGCGAGTGGGAGATGGCAACCAAAGCGAGCTACCCCGTGGGGCATCCTTATTCATGGACGGTGATCGGTTCTATGGAAGACCTAAACGCGGCTTCATTGGATGATGTGAAAGAATGGTTTAAAACATATTACGGCCCGGCCAATGCCACGCTTGTCATAGCCGGAGATGTAAAAGCGGCAGAAGTATTTGAAAAAGTAAAAAAGTATTTCGGCAATATCCCTTCGGGCCCAACGCTCGCCCGGCATACCGTAAACATTGCCAAGAGAAACGAAGACACACGCCAGCAATATCAAGACCGCGTGACAGAACCCCGTGTGAGCATGATGTGGAATGTGCCACCTTGGGGCACGCCCGAATCGGCCTACCTCACACTGGCATCTTCCATTTTAACAAACGGCAAAAGTTCGCGCCTGTACAAAAAGTTAGTGTATGAAGATCAGGTTTCGAGCTATGTATTTTCTTTTGTTGACAAACAGGAAATCAGTGGCAACGTGTATATCGGCATCGGGGTGAAGCCAACTGCCGATCACAACCAAGTAGAAGCTACTGCCAACGAAGTGCTCGAAGAATTTTTGGAGAAGGGCGTTACTGAACAAGAACTTCAACGCGTGAAGTCCGAATACTTTGCGGATTTCATCAAAGGCATGGAGCGCATTGGTGGGTTTGGTGGCAAGTCGGATGTGCTTGCCGAGGCATATGTGTATGGTGGCTCGCCCGAAAAATATAAAGACCTCTTGAAGTGGATTGCAGCGGCAACGCCCGCAGATATAAACAAGACAGCGAAAGCTTGGTTAAGTTCTGGCAAGCATACCATTATATGCACACCGTTTCCCAACTATCAAACAAGTGGAAGCGAGGCAGACCGCAGCAAACTTCCTGCACTCACACCACAACCACCCTCCTCGTTTCCGGATATACAAAAAGCCACGTTGAAGAATGGTTTGAAAGTAGTGCTAGCTAAGCGCAAAGGCGCGCCCACCATAGCGGTTGATCTTATGTTTGATGCGGGCTATGCCTCCGATCAGTTTGCCAAAACCGGAACGGCCGCACTCGCACTCAACTTGATGGATGAGGGAACGCAAGCGATGAACACACTTCAGATCAGCGACAAACTTCAAACGTTGGGCACTTCCATTTTCACTTTTTGCGATCTTGATGCTTCGTACGTGCGCATGAATGGATTAAAAGCGTCCATCGATGAATCATTGGATTTGTTTGCCGATGTCGTGCTCAATCCCGCTTTTCCTAACAATGAATTTGTTCGGCTACAGAAGGAGCAAATCAATGACATCAAGCGCGAGAGCACCGATCCGTTTTCAATGGCCTTGCGTGTGTTCCCTAAATTTTTGTATGGCGAAGGCCACGCCTACAGTCAGCCTTTTACAGGATCGGGTTATGAAAGCACAGTTTCAAAAATAACACGCGAAGACATTTTGAAATTTTACACCACGTGGATAAAACCCAACAATGCAACGTTGGTAGTAGTGGGCGATATTGAAATGAAAGACCTGACGGATAAAATTGAAAAACGGTTTGCACAATGGAAGCAAGGTGATGTTCCAAAAAAGAATCTCGCTGTTGTTTCGGGCAAGCCTACCAACAAACTGTATTTGATGGACCGGCCCGAATCAGAGCAGTCGGTGATCATTGCAGGCTATTTGGTAGAGCCTTACGGAAAAGTGTCGGAGATAGCTCGCGAAGCGTTTGTTAATGTGTTTGGTGGCGATTTCACTTCTCGCATCAACATGAATTTGCGCGAAGACAAACATTGGTCGTATGGGGCTGGCACCTTTGTGCCGGGGGCAAAAGGCCAAAGGCCTTTCATTGCGTATGCTCCGGTGCAAACCGACAAGTCGAAAGAATCCATGCAGGAATTAGGTAAGGAGTTTAAAGCAGTAGTGGGCGATAAGCCGGTAACGCAGGAGGAATTTGACCGCAACAAAAGCAACACGCTTATGGGCTTGCCCGGCCAATGGGAAACTAACGGGGCCGTGCGCAATTCGTTGGTCACCATGAGCAAATACGGTTTGCCCGATGATTATTACAAAACGTATGAAGGCAAAGTCCGTAGCCTCTCACTGGACGATGTGCGCAAAGTTGGCAAACAGCTCGTGGATCCCGCCAAGTTGAATTGGTTTGCCGTGGGAGACAAAGAGAAAATTTTGGAGAGCCTGAAGCAATTGGGCTTTGATGAGATTATTTTAATTGATGCCGATGGCAACCCACTCCAACCAACTGAAGAAAAGTTGAAAAAGAAGAATTGATGGAGTTTCACAAACAAGTCGCCTGACCGCTCGAGCGGTCTTGACGACTCAATCAGAATAAGGTCCTAAATTCATAAACAAATTCCCTATGGTAAAGCGATTGGTAAAAGGCGAAAAAAAATTGTCTGGTGTATGCAGTGGCTTGGCCAACTATTTTGACATAGACCCCACAGTAATGCGCATTATTTTCTTGGCCGCGTTTTTATTTTTTGGCACAGGGCTGCTCCTGTATCTCATCTTGCTTATAGCGATGCCACAAAAGTAATGCGAGACTAAGACCATAAACTCTATTGCATCGTGCCTTTAGGGGCAGCCGACACAAAGGGTTCAAATGGATACACTCTTGGTAATACCTCCACACCGGTTGTTACTTTAAATGGAATTTTTCCTGGATAAGTGATTTCCACAAAATAACCCTTCCATCCTTTTTCGGGTGCCGTCAAAGTGATTTCATAAGTGCCAGTGGAATTTATGGCCACATCAGTAGCTGTCCATTTTGCCCCGAACACATCAATTCTGAAATCGCGTTTTTCTGCGTTGTGCGCCTGCCACAGTTTAATGGAAACGGGTTTTACTGCGCCTGTTTTTATTTTGAAAACATCTTCTTGCAATGTCCATGTGTAGTCAGGCCGTGGGGTGTTGTCCAGCACGGAGGCATAGAAGGCGGTGAGGTTTTGTAGCGCATCGCTTTTGGAAACATCGTGCCCCGAGTTGGGCACATATTGCAAATGCTTTTCACCCGGCAGATCGTTCCAATAAAACTTCCAGCTATCAGGAAGGAAAAACTCATCGCCCGCAGCGTTGATCAGCAACTTGGGCATGGTATATTTTTCTTTGTATGAATAAGGCTCCACAATTTCCAGGAGACGGGCATACTCTTTCGAACCTTGCCACTCCATAATCCCTTCGCTCACATAATCGCCAACAGCCGGGGCCCAGAATCCATAATTGCGCCAATGGTGCTGAAACGATGGAACCACATTGAGCAAGTCAATCACAATCGGCACAATGGCCACTACCCGTTTGTCAAGTGCTCCGGTCACCCAGGTAGTCCAGCCACGCTTGGAAGCGCCCGCTACCACAAAACTTTTTATCTCTCCATGATTATTTTTTTTGATCACCTCCTGCACCACATCCATGGCGGCCACTACGGCATTGGTCATGGGCAAGCGCGACAGCCAGATGGCATCTTCATCTTTGGCACCGCCTTCCATAAACTTGCGCCACCCGTAAGCGATGATTGCATCTTCGTAGCGATTGTTTAGCGAATCATCTTTGAAAGCTAATGGTTGGAATGGAATGTTGTGAACTTGTGCCACCACCGATTGTGTGGCCTTGGCCACCTTTAAGATCAAC
>JANOQB010000712.1:0-4008 GCA_031422215.1 Cytophagales bacterium
AACAAGGGGCTAATTTGTTTTATCATTTTCCGGATCACCCTAAATCGAGCGTTATTCCCTACCTTTGCGCCTTATTTTTAATTAGATGATTGCAGCAAATAATGTTTCCCTACAATTTGGCAAGCGCGTATTGTTTGACGAAGTAAACCTGCGCTTTACAGCGGGCAATTGCTATGGTGTGATTGGTGCGAACGGTGCCGGAAAATCAACGTTTCTCAAAATACTTTCCGGTGATATCGATCCCACACGTGGTTCGGTAACTATTGATCCCGGCAAACGGATGGCCGTGTTGCGCCAAAACCATTACGAATTTGATGAGGTGGCCGTGATCGACACGGTAATGATGGGCCACACACATCTGTGGAAAATCATGATGGAGAAGGATGCCATCTATGCCAAGCCCGACTTCTCGGAAGCCGATGGTATTAAAGCTTCAGAACTGGAAGGGGAGTTTGCGGAACTCAACGGATGGAATGCACAATCGGATGCTGCCGCACTTCTCAGTGGCCTGGGCATTGAGGAAGCAGACCACAACAAAGCTGTGAAGGAACTTAGTGGAGCACAAAAAGTGCGCGTGTTGTTGGCACAAGCAATCTATGGAAATCCTGACATCTTGATTTTGGATGAGCCTACCAACGACCTGGACATCCATACTGTAAGTTGGCTGGAAGATTTTTTGCTAGAATTTAAAAATACCGTGATCGTGGTTTCGCACGACCGCCATTTTTTGGATACAGTTTGCACGCATGTTGTTGACATCGATTTTAAAGTGATCCGCTTGTTTACCGGTAACTATACTTTTTGGTATCAGTCGAGCCAGTTGGCATTGAGTCAACGGTCATCGGCAAATAAAAAGGCCGAGGAAAAGAAAAAGGAATTGCAGGAGTTCATTATGCGCTTCAGTGCCAATGCCTCAAAATCAAAACAAGCAACCAGCCGGAGAAAATTACTGGAGAAAATAAATTTAGACGACATCATGCCTTCCAACCGGAAGTATCCGGCCATTATTTTCAACCAAAAGCGCACCGCTGGCGACCAGATTTTGCAAGTTGAAAACCTCACTCATTCGTTAAATGGGGCAACGTTATTTAAAGACCTTGATTTTTATGTGAACAAAGGAGACAAGATCGCTTTCTTAAGCAAGGACAGCATCATCATTACCACCTTGCTTCAAATATTGGCAGGCGAATTAAAACCCGATTCAGGCGAATTTAAATTTGGGCAGACCATCACGCGCACCTACCTGCCATCCAACAATGAAAAGTATTTTCAATCGGATGATAACTTGGTAGATTGGTTGAGGCAATATGCCGATGACGAAAACAAAGACGAGGTGTATATCCGTGGCTTCCTTGGGAAAATGCTCTTTTCCGGTGAAGAAGTATTTAAGAAATGCAGTGTGCTTTCGGGCGGTGAAAAAGTGCGCTGCATGACATCGCGCATGATGTTGGCCGGAGCCAACCTGTTGATTTTGGATGAACCCACCAATCACCTTGACCTGGAATCGATCACAGCTTTCAACAATGCTTTGAAGGATTTTCCGGGCACTGTATTGTTTACTTCGCACGACCATGAGTTCACACAAACTGTGGCCAACCGGGTTATAGAAATAACACCGAACGGCTACATTGATAAACTGATGACTTATGATGAGTACATTTCAAGTGAGCATGTGAGCGCACAGAAAGAGGCGTTGTATGCATAACTAATCTTTGCGGCATAGTCAAAAAAAAAAGAGGGTGTGTACCCTCTTTTCTTTTTAGGTCTCAAATTTTTTAATCCAACAGGCCTAATGCTTTCATCCTTTTTTCAATCCTCGTTACCTGCGCGGTCATCTCCAAATCGGAATAAATTATATAAAGCGCATCCAACACTTTGGAATCATCGGGGCTTAGCTTTTCGCATTTCTCCCAATACGGAAGGGCTATGCGTAATTTATCCTGATAGGATTTGTCAAGGTCCAATTTCTTTTTGAAATCGTCTTTTGAGTTTCCAAGCTGGTTCATTTCAGCTTTGACCGATTTCGCATCGAAGTAAATGATCTCGGCAAGACCAAGTTGTGGTTCAAAATATTTTGAATCCAATTTGATGGCTTCCTCATACCACTTGCGCGACTCGATCGGGTCTTTCAACTCAGAACTGATCACACCTAAATAATATCGGGCTTCCTTGTTGTCGGGTTCTGCAGCTGCTTGCTTAAGCATTACCTCCTTGGCTTCAGGCAAGCGGTTCATCTTTATGTACATGTCCAATTCATACTTGGGAAATTCCGAATTCTTAGGGAATTTCTTCACCATTTCCTGGGCCACTTTCAAGGCGGTATCATTATCTTTTTTCTTGTCGCGATAGATGCTGAACAACATGATGTACGAGTCGGCACCAACACCGCCTTTCTCGTGGTACTTCTTGATATAGCCCAGTGACTTGTCCCACTCCTCGGCCGAAGGGCCAAAAAACACACCTGCATTCATCAGGATGGATGTATCTTCCGGTATGAAGTAAAGAGTACGCTCTGTAAACTCAAAAGCCTTTTTGTAGTCCTTGTCTTCTTGATATGCTTTAATGGCAATATTGAAATAACTCTGTGCAAGAAATCCATTAATTTGACTGTTCATCATAGGGAAACCAGAAGCATCATTCATGAAAGCCGGTGTTTTGTCCTTGTCAATCTCTTTCGATTTTTCAAACGCTTCTTTTGCTATTGGGAAACCATCGGGCACCAACGACTTAAACTTTTCAACTTTGGTGGTATCGATGCCCGCATAGATAAGGCCTTTCAAGTACCAGGCCTTCGCTGCATTTTTTGAAGGATTGCCTTTTTTGTCAACCATAAATTCCTGGCTGGCGGTGGTCACATCAATAATGGCTTTGGCTTCGTCAAATTTGCCGGCACGCAAAGCCTTCTCGGCATTTGCTACGTTGGGTTTAATTTCCTTTTGGGCAAGTGCACTCAAGGGCACTGCACACATCAGCAAGATTGCTATCTTTTTCATTTTCTCTGTTAGGTTTAGGTTCACGTTTGTTTTGTTCTGGTTTGTTTATTCTGGTTGTAAAGTTGTTTCGCCTTCGGTAGAATCTCCCTCAATTTCTATCTTTTGAATTTTCTCTACCGAGGAAATGGCATCGTCTTCATTCAATTTTATTAAACGCACTCCTTGTGTGGCCCTTCCCATTACCCTTAATTCGGCCACGCTTATGCGTATGCTTATTCCCGATTTGTTGATGATCATTAAATCGTCATTGTCAACAACTTCCTTAATGGCAACAAGCTTGCCAGTTTTTTCCGTAACGTTAATGGTCTTAACTCCTTTGCCACCTCTTCGGGTAATCCGGTAGTCCTCAATGGAAGATCTTTTCCCAAAACCCTTCTCCGAAACTACCAGCAAGTTGGCGTCCTGCCGCGAAATGCAAACCATCCCAATCACTTTATCTGCATCCGATTCCAACGTAACGCCCCGCACACCGGTGGCAGTCCGGCCCATTGGCCTTACATCGCTTTCATTAAAGCGCACTGCCTTGCCTTCGCTTTTTGCAATGATAATATCATTGGTTCCATTTGTCAAAGCGGCATTCAATAAGCGGTCGCCATCGTTGATGGTGATGGCCGTGATGCCGTTGGCGCGTGGCCGCGAAAATGCTTCCAGTGTGGTCTTCTTAATGGTCCCGCGCTCCGTGCAAAGGATCACAAACGTGTTGTTTATGTATTCTATGTTGTCCAACTCTTTTACGTTCAGGATGGCTTTCACCTTGTCGCCAGGCTGAATGTTCAACAGGTTTTGAATGGCCCTTCCCTTTGAGGTTTTATTTCCTTCGGGGATTTCATATACTTTTTTCCAATACACCTGTCCAAACTCAGTAAAGATGAGCAGATAATTATGCGCGTGGCCAATGAACAAATGTTCGGTGAAGTCATCTTCTTTGGAGGTGGCTGCTTTTGATCCGATGCCGCCCCTGCCTTGCGTACGGTATTCTGAAAGCAAGGTGCGCTTAACATATCCCTGATTGGAA